>NZ_CAWUDN010000005.1:0-162123 GCF_963920915.1 Nostoc sp. PCC 9305 | reverse complement strand
GTTAGGGGGGATCTAAACGCTGTGAGGCAACTCTCAAAGACTTGTGTATACACCGCCCCAAGGGAGAGGGGCTGGGGGTGAGGGCAAAACGTTGTCACCAAGCGGTTTTAGCGTTAAGTTGACACCTATAACGCCTGTGTGCGCCCACTGCGTGATGCTAAAAGTTTTTAGCACTATACTTAATCGGGTCAAACTCAAATCTCTCATTCGGATCGGTTTCGCCGTAGATATTAAAAGTCACAGTTGGTTCATCACCCACTGCTTCTACACAGTGAATTGCATCGGGAGTAAAGCTAATAATGTCTCCTGGGGATAAAGTTACCTCTCCCGTCGGTTCAATTTTGTCCTGAAATTCGGGGCTATTAGTGCGTCGCCAAAAAGTATTTTTTTCCTGACCTTTTAGCACTGCCACGATTCCCCATGTTCCATGATTATGAATGTTCGATCGGGTTCCCGGCGCAAATGTTACTGTTTGCACAGTTAAGGGAAAACCCAATTCATCGTATAGGAGTAAAACAGAGGTTCCCGTTTTGGGCGAAGGCTCTAAATGTTGACTTCGTACCCAGTAGGAATTGACGATCAAGCGCCTTACGAGCATCCGAATTTCTGGCAGACAATTGGTTTCATTATCACTGCCATTGAGAACATCTTCCACCTCAGTTAAAAACCGATAAAGGCGGTAATTTTCTCTCAATAAATCCCATGCTCTCACAGATTTACAAGCTTGATGCTGACCGTCCCCCGTTAGCAGCCAATCCCTACCTTTCATAACTTTTAAATTGATAACGGAGAAGATTGGACGATCAGGATCGGAGAGACATTAGGCATATTACCTACAGGAAATTGAGTAGGTATCGTGATAGGAGGAAAGATAGAGTTACTATCAGTAGCTGCTCCTAATAAGGAGTAAGAGGAATACGATCTGGTAGATAACCAATTGTTCATGATTTTTCGCAAAAAGGGAATTCATTGGGAATTGGACATTGGACATTGGTTGTTTTACAGACGCGATTAATCGCGTCTCTACCCACCCCGACTCTTTCTTGTCGAGAAGTGCATTGACTAATTAATCATCTTCTTCTGCTGGACGTGTCAAAATATCCAGGAGAATTCCGGCACCAAAATCCTGCTTTTCGTCTATCTCTTTGACTTTAGTGCTGATTTCTTTTGCTTCCTCAATTTCTCCTAACTTTGCTAGTACTAATCCAGAAGCAGCATAAGTATTTAAGTACAATCGAATTTGTGGTTCTTCTTTGCGATTGACTAATATCGGCTTAAGTTGCTCCCAGTCATCAGGAAATTTTTCTAGTTCTTTAATTTTATCTAATAATTTGATTGTTGTTTGTAGTGCAAGAGAATAATTATTTTTATAATAGAAAAATCTATATGCTGCTACCAAGACATCTGTATTTTCACCAGTTTGTGCTAAAGCTTGTTGAATATACTTTTCCGATTCTGATGTATTTTCCCAGTTTTGTGCAGCTAAAACTAATAAGTTTTTAATGTCCTCTGGAACCTGGAACCATGAGAATTGGTTTGTATTAACTTGCATAATGAATTCCTGGATAGTTAGGAGTTAGGAGTTATGAGTTAGAAGTTGTGAATTACGAGTTAGAAGTTATAAATTCTTAACTCTTTACTTCTGGCTCCTCACTCCTAACTTTTGTTAAAACAAAGTGAGAACGTACACCAAGGTGAATAATACAATCCAAATAATGTCTACGAAGTGCCAGTAAATTTCTGTCATTTCGATGAAAGTATGATTGGTTGCAGAATATTCACCGGGAAGACGCGATCGCCACAATGCACGTAAGATCAATAACAGTCCTACAAAAACGTGCAAACCGTGGAACCCGGTCATGATATAAAAGCAGTTGGCAAAGACGTTGGTAGTCAGTCCGTATCCTAATGTTGAATACTCATAAACCTGACCACCCAAGAAAATTGCCCCCATGATTGCAGTAATTGCATACCACAGTTGCATTCCCTTGACGTTATTCTTTTTAATCGCCGTATCACCAAAGTGAATCACGAAACTACTCGACACCAGGATAATGGTGTTAATCGTCGGCACGAGTAGTTCTACTTCACTTCCTTCTGGAGGCCAAACTGCTGTAGTACCCCGGAAAAATAAATAAGTGGCAAAAAATCCCCCAAACATCAGGGATTCAGAAGCGAGGAACGTTAACAATCCCCAAACTCTTAAATCTGGATGTTCTTCGTGTCCTGCACTGCGATCTTCGCTTGTGGTTGTAGCTATAGTCATAGATTTTTTGACAATATTACCTACGTCTGTTGTGGAAGCTTGAATAAAGAATGAAATCTAAATCAGCAAAATTTCCATTCTTTATCCAAAATCCTTGTTTAGCCAAACTCTTGACTTGTTCAGGAATTCTCAAAATTCCGAGTTCCGTGTTCTGAATTCGGGCGTCCGTTTATTGAATTCGGGCATCCGTTTATTGAATTCGGGTGTCTGTTTATTGAATTCGGGCGTCCGTTTATTAAATTCGGGTGTCCGTTTTCTGAATTCGGGTGTTCGTTTATTGAATTCGGGCGTCCGTTTATTGAATTCGGGTGTCCGTTTATTGAATTCGGGCGTTCGTGTTCCAAGCTTGAAGCTTTGGGTTCCAAGCTTGGAGTTTCGAGTTTTCAAATCTAATGACTAGAAGTTGAAGTTTCAGTGACTTTAAGTGCGATCGCACTACTTAATCTACGAACTAAGCACTAGCTTCCGGTGTTGCAGATGGCTGTACTTCTGTACTATGACCATGACCGTAGTCATAAGGGCCATGAGTCACAACCGGTAACACTTCCCAGTTTTCAATTGCGGGTGGTGAGCTAGTTGTCCATTCTAAAGTCAAAGCTTGCCAAGGATTATCACCAGCCAAAGGCCCCTTCAGCCAACTGTAGATCATGTTGATGGCAAAGGGAATTACCGATATTGCCAAAACAAATGAACCAAAGGTACAAATCTGATTGAGGTCGATAAATTGGGGGTCATACATTGCCACTCGTCGGGGCATTCCTTTCAAACCCAACTCGTGCATGGGTAAGAAAGTAAGATTAGTGCCGATGAAGGTAAGGGCGAAATGAACCCGTCCCCAGTTTTCATTGAGCATTCGTCCGGTCATTTTGGGGAACCAGTGATAAATGCCGGCGTAAATGCCAAACACGGAACCGCCAAACAGAACGTAGTGGAAATGTCCGACTACATAATATGTGTCGTGGACGTGAACATCAAAGGGGGCTGTTCCCATCGTTACACCGCTTAAGCCGCCCATGACAAACATGGATAACAAGCCAATGGCGAAAAGCATTGCCGTGGTGAAGCGGATTTTACCACCCCAAAGGGTAGCAACCCAGGCAAAAATCTTCACGCCAGTGGGAACTGCAACTATGAGAGTGGATATGGTGAAGAACATCCGCATCCAACCGGGTGTGCCGCTGGTAAACATGTGGTGTACCCAGACGAACAAACCAACAACGCAGATGGCGACACTAGAGTAAGCGATCGCTTTATAACCAAAGATTGGTTTGCGGGCGTGAACTGGAATTACCTCCGACATGATGCCGAAGATGGGCAGAATCATTAAATATACTGCCGGGTGAGAATAAAACCAGAATAAGTGTTGATAAATTACAACGTTACCGCCTGCATCTGGTTTAAAGAAAGAGGTGCCAAAGTTGAGGTCAAACAACAGCAGAACTAAACCGGCTGCTAATACAGGTGTGGAGAGAAGTGCCAACAGGGAGGTTGCCAAGATTGCCCAACAAAACAAGGGCACTTGATCCCATTTCATGCTAGGAACCTTCATCATCAAAATGGTGATCACAAAGTTCAGTGAACCCAAAATTGAAGAAGTTCCCACTAAGACGATCGCTAATATCCACATAGTTTGAGCGATTGGTGCTGTCACCAAACTCAAAGGTGGGTAAGCTGTCCAACCAGATTGCGAACCGCCAAAAATGAAACTACCTAAAATGAGCGCACCTGCTGGTGGATTCAACCAAAAGGCGATCGCGTTCAGTTTCGGAAACGCCATATCCCTGGCACCGACCATCAAGGGCACTAAATAGTTACCAAATCCCCCAATGGCGCTAGGGACAATCCACAGGAAGATCATAATCGTCCCGTGATTGGTCATGAAAGCGTTATACAGATTGGGGTCAAGTACGTCTGCATCTGGTGTTGCTAATTCCACACGGAGAGCAACAGCCATCAATCCGCCGATGAGATAGAAAACAAACGCTGTCACCAGGTATTGGATACCAATAACCTTGTGGTCAACATTAAATGTAAAATAGTCTTGCCATTTCCACGCCTTTGGATGAGAGGTGTGGCCAATCACCAGAGTTTCCGGTTTATTTTCTTCTGGTGGAGTATTCCGGGGAAATTCTACCTGCGTCATATTTTTGTCCTTTGTCCGTTGTCATTTGTCATTTGTTCTTTGTCTGTTATCATTCGTCCGTTGTCATTTGTCCGTTATCATCTGTCAGTTACCAATAACTAATGACTAATGACCAATGACTAATGACCAATGACCAATGACTAATGACCAATGACCATTGACTTTAGAGTGGCTGCACTAATTCCCATCTCATGGGTGTGGGGCGCGAGAAACTCTGATGTTGATAAGTCGGCTGGATTAACTGCAACAACTTGATTTAGATTTTGTTGTTGAGCAATCTGGTTTTCTGTCCGCCAGCTATCATATTCTTCTGGTGTGTGGACAATTACCTGTGTCCGCATTGAACCGTGATAACCACCGCACAACTCAGCACAAACTACGGGATATGTACCTGGTTTGGTGGCGACAAATCGCAGTTCGGTAGGGATACCGGGTAGTGCATCTTGTTTCAGGCGGAAGTTTGGCACCCAGAATGAGTGAATTACATCTTGTGCTGAAAGGTTGAGTTGGACATCAGCACCGACGGGTATGTGCAATTCTCCAGAGGTAATGCCACTATCGGGGTAGTTAAATATCCAGGCGTACTGTATGCCTTTGACATCAACAACTAAATCGGCTGGTTTGTTTAGGGTTTGAGGAGACGCGCCAATACCGATAGTTGGGGCAATTGTCGGGGCAGTTGTTGCTTCAGAAGCATCGCTGAGTGTAGCAGCAATTGCAGTTCCCGACTTATGAGCAACATGAGCAGCTGAATGAGGATGACCAGCAGGCTCAAAACCGCCCATTTGGTTAAAAACATCTACGCTGTAGATGCCCAAACCGAGGACAATTACTGTGGGAATTGCTGTCCAAAAGATTTCTAAGGGAACGTTGCCTTCTATTGGCAAACCATCGGTATCATCACCGCGACGGTGACGAAACTTAACCAAAAAAACTATAATTGTTCCTTCTACCACCAAGAAGAGTGCGATCGCAATGGTAAACATGACGTTAAAAAAACCGTCTACCAAAGGCGCTTGTAAGGATGCCTGCACCGGCATGAGAGTGTGGTTTTGACCGATCCAAATGCTGATTGTTGTAACTACTATCCCAGCAACCAGAGTCCATAGTGAAACAGGAATTTGTTGCATACATGCTACCTGCTTTGTAAACCGTCTTTAGAGGTGTTATTTTCTGAGTTTAGGTTTTAGGGGAGAGGTTATAGGTTACAGGTAATAGGAATTCATCTATTTCCTGTAACCTGCACCCTATTCCCTTGTTCTTTCCCCATTTCCTATTTCCTTTTCACTTATTAACTTTCTAACGTGCAGCCATAAAAAATGGGGGAAACTTCCAGATTTTTTCCATATCTTTCCCCCAAAAAATGGCAAATTATATTTCAACTCATACCACAAAGTTAGCCCCCTGCTTTCAGAAAAGCTAGTTGTTCCAAGAGGGCACTGTTAGACCTAATATTGATTAGGCTATATTAGCAGCAAGTTTAAATTTGTTAATAGCTAACATTTTACGATTTACGGATTTGTTTACCGTGAACTATTTATTAGTTACAGTAAGTATTGAGTATTCCCCTCAAGTTACCTTGCCTAGCGCATTTGCGCTTTTTACAAACAGTGCCTCCTTGAATTAACAAAAATTTTGACTAACTCCAAATACCTTAATTATTGACTGCAACATGGGTGTAGCAGTTCTTTGGACAAATCCGCGAACAAGCTTCACAACCAATACAGTTTTCTGGAGAAGTAACTGCCATTACTTTCCGTTCAATTTCTTCATCATCTTCATCTTCCACAAATTCACCTTCTTCATTGAGCGCCTTCAAGCCAAGCACATTGTATCCGCATACTTTAACGCATCTGCCACAGCCGATACATTTGTCCTTGTCGATTTCCTGAGCGAATTTTGGTGTCCAAGCTTTACCGCCAAATGTCAAACCTGTTAGTTGTGCCATGAATAAATCCTCAGCAATTTTGCCTGTCAATCTGTTTGTGCATTAATCATCATATTATCCTAATCTTTTATTCTTTTGTATTCAAAACTTACTTTTATAACATCAATTTTCGATGACTTTGAACACAATACTCAATTGTTTTTTATGTCATTTTATAGATAAAACTTATTGCAAATAATTCTTATGAATATTTAGTATTATTCGTTCCTATGTTCTACATATAAATGCATTCATTGAGCCTATGAATCAATCTCTGACTAGAGGTAGCAGCCCATGAGCAGCGATTTCCATACAGAGGATAAGTAAAAAGTTGAGGATTTTAAACCTATACAGGTGACTAAAGCTTCATGTCTATGTGATTTATAACTGCTGATTTAACTATTATTTCCAGCAAATGCAGCTATCTCTTTAAGAGTAATGATATTCTTTTTCAAATATTTGTAGATTTAGGCAAATAAAATTATATAAACAGTATACATGTATACCAGAATAAATGTTCATCAGTTACATTTTGATATATACAATATGTATTTTATAAAGCAACAATTTTCAATTTGATTTGATTTAAATATTTAGATAAATCATGACAAAAGGAATATTCTTATTTCATCTGAATAAACAGAATTAATTTATAAAGGAACTGTAAAGTTTATGGCAGAATATTATGATGCCTTAAATATTAAAATTATTAACAAATCAGAGGAAGCTCAATTGCAGGAGGCTTAAACATTTCCTAAAAATACTTTGCATAAGGTTTTCTGGTCAAAGCTAAAATGTTCATTAATTACCTAATTAAATAAATGTTAAGATTTTTTCCTAAGCTCAATACGAACAAATTAATCATTTTTTTCATGAAATGTATAGTTAATAAGAAGTTTTATTAGGCTATTTTTAAATCCTTAAATAGCTTGCGATTGGATGTGAATTTAACAAGTGGATGTGGGAATAGAACGTAGTGAGAATAATCTTTTCTCACTAGAAAGATCATGTGGTAGGGAGTCATGAATAAACAGGACTCATCCAGGGGAGACCTGAGCCAGACATCTCAACGATTAGAGTGGGAAAAGAGCCAAATGCCTTATACAATTCCTAACAACAGTTGCGTTGGATGTGACAACTGCCGCCCCCAATGTCCTACGGGTGCAATCAGAATAGAGGACAATGAATACTGGGTCGATCCTGGTCTTTGTAATAATTGTGAGGGCTATTATTCAGAACCGCAATGTGTAATAGCTTGTCCAACTAATTCTCCTATTCCTTGGCAGGCGAAAAAGGGAAGATGCAAAGTTGAACCAAGAGATGCTAGCAGCTTAGACTTATTTTCTAATGGCAAGAATAATCCATTTGCTTCAGCGATCGCAATTTGGGAAGCTTGTAATGTATTAGCGCAGCGCACATCCCTACATTGGGAAACCGATGAAGAAGGCTACATAAGTTACAGCCGACAAGTCAATCAAGGACGAGGTGCGATCGCTTTTCACATCCAAGATCCCTTCAAAGTCAACGACAAGGCTACAGATATAGCAGCAATTGAGGGGCTTGACATCAGAGCCGCTTGCATACATCTAATTTTTGCAGCTTACGCTACAGCCTTAGATCAACCTTGGGAGCAAGAATTTGCGATCGATGAGCGACAAATTGAGAAATATTTGGGGATGGAGAAACGCAAAGACTTGAGCAAAGCTGCCAAGCTAGCTTTAATGAAAAATATCGTTCAGCAAGCTTGCTCTCTGATTATCTCCATTGACTGGCCCCAACAAGGTCGAATTAACGGATTCTCTCTTGTCGGCAGCCGCTTATGGCACTTAGTAGATATTCAGCACCACTTCCAAGAAGACAATCTCGGATGCAAATATCTGATTGGGCTAACTTTTAAAGTAAAAGCAGGGTTATGGGCACAATATTTCTTAAATAAACAAGCATGTAAAGAGCGCACTGCATTCTATCAATACGGCAGTCTCCCCAAAACACTGCTAACCACAGTTATGAGCATTTGGCAGCAACATGAAGGCGCAGTTCGACTAATGCTGTGGTTGCTGTTTAAAACCAAAATGGGTAAAGAACAACGCATCACCATTCCTACCTTGCTGCGTATTGCTTACGGTGAAGAAAAAGTCGCCCTTGCATCCAGACAACGGGAAGAACGCAAACGTCTGCTGCGAACCTTTGAAAGCGATTTGGAAATTCTCAATCACTATGGAATGAAACCACTTTTCGATCCAGTTACTTATCCACCAGAAATTCAACCTTTGTGGGCGAAATTAATCGATCTTCCCGAAGATCCAGATGAAGCATTAGAATTTTGGACTAATGACGGTGGTGCTGAAACTCGCCTCACAGACACAGGCCCCCGTGGTAAGTGGAATCTGCTAATGAATGCGCGGATTTTAGCTTTTGAACTCCCGCCAGAATGGGAACAGCAAATCTCAGAATCGGAAAAAAAGAAAACAAGAACTGCTAAAGCCAAAAAGAAGCCCAAAACTACAAACGATTTGCTAGGCGAACAGATTTTGCAAGCGCGAAAAAATTTGAATCTCTCCCAAAGAGAATTGGCAAAACTCACAGGTAAAAGCCAAAGCTGGATTCGAGATATCGAGAATGGTCGTTTAAAAGCCAAATTAGAAGACCAAGTACTGTTACGAAAAGTCTTAAATATGCCTTTATCTTGATTTGAAATTTAAACGCAGAAGGACGCAAAGATTTTATTACGAATTTGTGTAGCGTTATACGAAATACAGCATTTCATTAATTCGTAGCGAACTAAACTTAGCAATACTCTGCGTTCCTCTGCGCTTCCCTTGGCGTCCCTCTGCGTTTAAAAACTCTCCACTTCTATGTACTATAACTCATTACCTTACTAGAAGTAATCCAAAAACTACCAACAGCATATTTAGTAACTACCAACTCTCGTGTAGCATTACATGAACTCTTGAGTTGTTGAGTCTTGGTTTCATCTTTCACAAGTTTTGCATGGTAAGTGTAAAGAGAACCACAAGGTTGTTCAAAACTAAGTTCAGCTAAAATAGTACTATTGTCTAAACTTTGCTCTAAAATTTTGCCTGCAACTTTGTAATTAAACCAATCCCACCCTTTATAAAGAATTAACTCTCTTTCCAAAACCTGAAGTGCAGCAGGCAAAATTCCCCAGCCTCGATAGACTTGATGTAAGCATTGAATATCACCAGTACGAGTCAAAATCGATCTAAATGAATCTTCATCAAGACGACCGTAGTATCTTCCTTCTGGCAAGTCTATAACTGTTGGTGCAAACCGATGTCCACCAAAGTGCGATGATTTCCAAATTCGCACATTCTCTAAGCACAAATCAGCATTACTCGCTGTTATTTGGAAGTAAAAAGGCGCGCCATATCTCGCACAACATTTATCATGGCTGCCGTGGGTACAAACTAAAATATCTCTAGTTGTACTAGTTTCTACTTCCAAATTAGAATCGATACCCCCTATCCATTTTTGGACAACCCCTGCTACTTGCTCAATATTTCCTAGCTGAAACTCCTGCTTATGGTATCCATTACTTAGCCCCTCTTCTTTTTGATAAATCAAAAGCGTAGTGTGATTTACCTTGTGTGATAAATCATTAGCAATTAGGAGAAATCTAATCGGTAGTTTCGCATGCTTCACTTCTTCTACCAAAATCCTCAAATTCTGAGGCACCCACTTGGAGTTCAAGGCTTCTGATGTCCAAGGTAAAGGACACTCAACTAAAATATAAGTTTGATAATTGGTGGCACTACCAATAACATCTTCTCCTACTTGCCGCGAATCATCAGAACAAAAAAAAGTATTCATCTCGCTGTACTCATTAGCATATTTTATCGACAAAAGGTATTACAAAATACAATTGTGTTCTTAACTACAATATCCTTGGTTCAAGAAGATAAAAAAGAACAATATTCATTTTCGACTTAAAACTAGGTAGCCACTTTATAACATCATTATCGCTCAAGGTCTTTCCCATTAATAAATTCTCCACAATAAAGATAAATAGTGTCAAGAGATATTTTTCCGTATGAGTGGCGTTAATTTTGTATCTAGTTTTATTGTTATTTGGTATTTAATAAATTTTCATTAGCGGAAACTCAGTTTTTCTGAATTTGGTGTCTTTGGCAAAATCAAATATATTAAACCTAGCACATAGACACAAAGCGACTTGGAGAGTTACCGACGATTAACTTGCTGACAATATTGATGTAGCTGATACTACAATCAAAAATGTTTCTAGCAGCAACCTAGTTGTTTAAAGTTTTGCTGAAATTATCTACATAGCTAGTTACATATCCTGTTTTTACATATAAAGATATAATTCTGTGCGGATCATCTGAAAAATATATTTCTAAAGGTAGATGTAGAAGCATTTAATAAACAGCGATCGCAATACTGTTTTAAGACTTCTTCCACACTATCTGCTTTCAATTTATCTATCGAATTATCCATATTGCAAATAATTCTCAATAGGTTGAGAAAATAAAAAAAGTCAAATTAGGGGTAAATGCTTTACTTCCCCATACTTCATTTGCGATAAGTTAATAATCAAAAGTAGCGACTAATTATCAGCAGCGTCACTGACATCAACAATTAACAAATTTGGTATTTAGCGTTTTACCTAATCTAACTTCCTGAAGATAGTGTCAGGGTTTGATGATAGGCATCTGCTTTGACTGTAACTGAAGTCAATAAGAAATGCAAGTTTTTAAGAATCTTTATGACTTCTTTACAGTTTGTTGCCTCTAGGATATTGCTTAAATCAAGGTGAACAGGCATTTCATAGTAAGCATAGCCTACTACAACAAGCATTTAGAGTTTGAATATAATAGATAAAGTTTTGCAATTGTGACAAATTGTTGCTAGTAAAAGCGCACTTACTAGTTCAAATATCTCTAGCTATGGCGATCGCATATTTCTACTTTCATGCAGAATTGAATCATTTTTTACCACGACATCACAAACAGGTGAGAATCTCTCATGTGTTTGAGGAAAAAGCCTCAATTAAGGACATGATTGAGTCGTTGGGTGTCCCTCATCCAGAGGTGGATTCTATAAATGTTAATGGTGAATATGTAAATTTTTCTTACATAGTTTCCGATGGAGACACTATCAATGTTTATCCAATTTCAGCTAGGAATTTTATTATACCAAGCGTTTCTGTTCTGCCAAAACCTCTCAGTATTATCCGCTTTGTTTTAGATATTCATTTGGGGAAGCTGGCGACATCTTTACGACTTTTAGGTTTTGATACTTTATACCGCAATGACTACGAGGACGAGAAATTAGCCCAAATATCCTATACTCAAGCGCGGATTCTCTTGACTCGTGATAAAGGTCTATTGATGCGTAGTTTGGTAACGCATGGGTATTACGTTAGAAACACTAACCCCGAACAACAAATTTTAGAAGTACTGCAACGCTTCGACCTGTTTAAATTAATCTCACCATTTAAACGGTGTTTGCGTTGCAATGGATTATTAGAACCTGTAGATAAGCAATCGATTATTGAACAAGTGCCAGAAAAGGTGCGATTGCAGATTGATCAATTCCAACGTTGCCAAGACTGCGATCGCATTTATTGGAAAGGTTCACATTATGAACGATTGCAACAGTTTATTGATGGAGTACTCAACTCACAAAGAAATGAGTAACTATTTACCCAGCTGAAATATTCCCACTGATTATTTGACTACCCCCGATTCTGGGATCTTCATCTTCACGATTCAAATCATCAGGAGTGGGATTTTGCTTACTCTGTCCGCTAACTTCTTCTGGTTCAATGGGATCTGCCTCTTGAGTTTTATCAATATCAAGAGAGCGAGGAGGCCCTTTAGCTTGAGATAAATCGATAAGTGGATCGGGTTGCTCAGTAGTCATAAGTTGCTAAATAATAGTGTAGTTTTTCTAGTGTTAAATGTATCTTCAGCGCAAACATCTTTCTTCAGAAAGAAACTACTGGCGTGACAAGACTAAAATGTTGCAATAAATTTTCTTGTGGGGCGGGCATCTTGCCCGCCAATTAGGACGGGCTAGAAGCCCATCCCACAAGAGTTTGCTAATGCACAAATTTAGTCTTGACACGCTGCTACATTGTGTGACGGTGTAATAAAAGGTGAGTGAATGACATTAATTTTAGCTCTCGATTTTGGTGGAACTAAGCTGGCGGCAGCATTGGTAAATATCGGTTCTAGAACGTGGTTGCGTTATGAACGTCGTCTGTCGCCAGCGAATGCAGATGCTAGTACTGACTTGGAAATTATGCGATCGCTCATTTACTCTTTGCTGCAAGACACGAAACCTGCTGCGATCGGTGTCAGCTTTGGCGGCCCGGTTGATGCTTCCACGGGGACGGTGCGACTATCTCATCATGTGGTTGGATGGGAAAATATTCCTCTCAAAGCTTTGTTGGAAGAGGAGTTTGGCGTTTCTGTTGATGTAGATAATGACGCGAATATTGCTGCTTTGGGAGAACATCGCTTTGGTGCTGGTCAAGGATACGATAGCCTGTTTTACATCACTGTCAGCACTGGCGTGGGTGGCGGTTGGATACTCAATGGCCAGCCTTGGCGGGGCGCTGCCGGGATGGCTGGCGAAATTGGACATATCGTTGTAGATCCGGCTGGGCCAGTTTGTTTGTGTGGGAAGCGGGGATGTGTGGAACGTTTGGCTTCGGGGCCTTATATGGCGCAAAATGCTAGGGAAATTTTAGAAAAGGAACCGCAGAGGCGCGGAGGACTCAGAGATGGAGAGATTTTGAGGGGTTTGGTGGGGAATAATTTAACGTTGCTGACGGGACAGTTGGTAAGTGAAGCGGCGGCGGCGGGTGATGATTTGGCGAAGGAAGTTTTGCATAAGGCTGCTTGGGCGCTGGGTGTGGGTATTGGCAATGTGGCGAATTTGATGAATCCGCAGCGCTTTGTGTTGGGAGGCGGTGTGACGAAGGCAGGGGAAGATTTCTGGCGGGTGGTGCATCAGGTGGCGCGGGAGACGGCTTTACCGGAGGTTGATTTTGAAGTTGTGCCTGCGGTACTGGGGGATGATGCGCCATTGTGGGGGGGTGTAGCGATCGCTTCTATGACAATCCCGAATTTGTAAATGAGTGACGTGTGGAATGCATAAGTGCAAACAGAACTGGGTAGAGGATGTAAATTTAAGCGAATAAATCTTAATACTCAGGTGAAAGATGGAATGGTAAGTTTTTTACAGCTTATCTATCGATAGGTACTAGACAAAAATTCTCAAGTAGCCTTTTTTCCTGCATACAGAGACGAGGAAGATTTCCCCGCCGTAGTATTTCTTACGGTAGAAAACATTCTATTCTCATTTCTTTGCTCCCTTCCGTCTATCCATCGCCTTGCCCTCCCCTCCTTTGAGTAATGATAAAGATTCTACGCTCCCTTCTTTCATACGCAGCTTTAGCTACTATTGTTTTAGTAGCTGTAATCACAACCCATTTAGAAACTACGCAGAAAATTGTGGCTGCCGAATCTACCAGGAGCTTGTACGTCTACGTATCTCCCACGGGAAGCGATACCGGAGGCGATGGATCGCTAGGCAAGCCATTGAGAACGTTGGCGTATGCAGCAAAACAAGTTCAACCGAATCAAAACTACACGATTTATTTGAACCCAGGCATCTACAGAGAAACGGAAGCGACTGTACTTCCGCCGGGAGTGAATATTGAGGGAGCGGGTGAATCAAGCGTGACTATCACTAGCAACGGTGCGATTCCTGCTCTAGAAGTAAACACTGGCAGCACCGACTGGAGTCTTTGGCATCATGGAAGCATTATTCAGCTTGTCTCGCCTAGCTACTCCGGCTCGAACCCTCGGTACGGCTCTCCTTCCGAGATGATTGAAGCGACAGACGGCAATCAGACGTTAGGCGGCTTCACCATAGATGGAAACGGCAAAACCATCAAAGCCGGCATCTGGGTAGAAAATCGTAACAACGTGACTACGCATAATGTCACATTCAAAAACTTCCAGCACAGTGGTGCAGTTTTTACCCGTGGCAACATGTGGTGGTACGTCCCGCTTCCAGAGGGAAAGTGGATGAAGGACACAACGATACATGATTGCACATTTATCAACTCCGCAGCGGATGGAGTATCGGGAGCATCTACCGGGAACTTGAGACTTGGAGGGCTAGATGGCGCTGACATCTACAACATTACTATCCGAGAAAATAAAGGATATGGCATAAAGTTCATGCATGTAGGTCATATACGTAACGTGAAGATTCACGATTGCGACATCCAGGTTCCAGAAGTTGATTCCCAGTGGAGTGAGGATGCTTCCATTGAACTTTGGAATTTGAGTTATGGAAACGACATCTACAATGTTAAGTGTAATACGTGGTTATCGATGGTCAATCATTCAATAATGAATGAATACCAGCCGACAGCTACACACCCAAGCAATCTCAAGATACGAAACTTACGAATAAAAGATATTGACGGACACAGTGTTAAGGAGTCAATCGAGGTTGCCTTGAGCGGAGTGGAGATATCCGACTCCTACTTTCAGGATAAGGGCTTCGGTATTGCGATCTGGGGAGGGAAAGCATGGGGCGGAAGTATAGAAAATCATGATATCAACATCCACAATAATATTTTCGCAAATGTTGCTCGTAAAGTTCAATTTGGTTTCGGGAACAGTGCTGCCGTCTTCATTCCCGATCCAGCTTCCAACATCAAGATTCACAACAACGTGTTCGATACTTTAGGGAATAGCCTACAAATCAACTCCGCAGACAGGATATCGATCAAAAATAATGTGTTCTTGAACTCTCAAGGAGACGATGTGCAAGGAGGTAAGAACATTGCTTTCACTAATAATCTTCGCAGAAATACGAATCCAGGAAAGCCAACTTGGCAGATCCAATTCGCGGTTAATGCGACAAACATCCAGGGAGATCCAAGATTTACGGGCACGGGCGATCGTTGGAACTCTTACTATAAGCCGGCTTCGTCACGCAGTCTTGTGGTGGATAAAGGAACTGATGTCGGACTTCCTTACTCCGGTTCGGCACCTGACATCGCTCGATGGGAGTGGTAAAGAACGTTCGCTTCTATGACAAATCCCGAAATTAATACTCTGAGAAGATATTAAAGTATTTCTTTCATTTAAACCTGCTATTACTGTTGAATGCCTTGACGAAACTCTCTAATCGCTTCCAAGGGAGACGATAACAAAACACAACGATTGAGCAGGGATAAATCTAATTCTGCTAATAGCTCACTTTTAACAACTTTCTCATATTCTTGTTCTCGTAAGCAGTAGACTTCAATTGTGCCATCTTCCCAAAACCAAACTTCCGGGACTCCCATTAATTTGTACTTCTGTAACTTTATGGGACTACCGCTAGTGATGACTACTTCAATACAGAGGTCTGGTATAGGTTTGTCGGTTACAAAGCAATAAGATAAGTCAGCTTGATATTCTACTATCTTGGGAACAACCTGGCTAAAACTTCCACTAGGAAAAAATTCAATACCCCTGACTTCAAAATAAGTAATTAGCAGTGCAGCAATTAAACACTTAATCGCCTCATGAGGCTTACCAATAGTCACTATTTCTAAGACTCCATCACAATAAAACAGCCGCACTCCTGGTATATTTTCAAAGCTAGCTTGAATTGCTTTAAACTGTTCCCAACTTAACCCATGTCGAAAGAAGCGTTGTTCTTCTGGTAAGTTAACAGCATTTTCTAACGTTTGAGTCATAATATTTTTTACTCTCTTAGTTAGTAATCAAAAAAATTATCTCATTTCCATTTTAAGTCAAAACCAAATTATCCCGATGAATCACGGTTTCTGCACCGGCATAGCCTAAAATTGTGGAAATTTCTCGTGAATGACAGCCGCGAATCTTTTGCAGTTCATTGCTGTTGTAATTTACAAGTCCTCTGGCAATTTCGTTACCGTTGGTGTCACACAATAACACCGCATCCTGTGTATCAAACTCTCCTTCTACTAGCTTAATTCCAGCAGCTAATAAGGATTTTCCTGCTAGAGAAATTGCCGCGATCGCACCTTCATCTAAATACAATTTCCCCGCAGGTACAAGTCCATAAGCTATCCAACGTTTACGCGCCGAAGTTGGTTCTGGTTGCGGTTCAAAATGCGTCCCAATCAATTCACCTTGGATAATTTTTTCGATATTCCGGGGAAATCGCCCTTGGGTAATTACGGTACGTACTCCCGCCGTAATGGCAATCCTGGCAGCCGAAATTTTTGTCGCCATGCCGCCAGTACCCCACTGGGAACCTAGGGAACTTGTTTGGATTTGTAATTCTGTTAATTCTTTAATGCTACTAACTAAAGCGATCGGCCGCGCATCTGGCACGGAACGGGGATCGGCTGAGTACAACCGATCGACATCGGTAAGCAAAAATAGCCAATCTGCTTCTACTAGGCTGGCAACCAATGCTGAAAGGGTATCATTATCACCAAATTTTAGTTCGTCTATTGCTACGGTATCATTTTCATTGACTATGGGGATCACTCCCAGTCCCAGTAATTCCTGAAAGGTGTTATAGGCATTGAGATAGCGGCTGCGCTGTACTAAGTCACTACGAGTTAATAATACTTGGGCGATCGCCTGTTGCAAGGTAGTAAATAAATCATCGTATATCCGAATTAACCTACCTTGTCCAACTGCTGCTACAGCCTGTTTGAGTGCGATCGCTTTAGGACGTTCAGTTAAACCTAACCGCGCACACCCTACGCCTACGGCGCCAGAGGAAACCAAAATCACCCGATGTCCTTGGCGTCTTAAATTGCAGAGTGTTTCCGCCAAGGTAGCAATAGTAGAAAGTGCTAATTGTCCTGTTTCTGGTTGAGTTAGGCTAGAAGTACCGATTTTGACAACAATTGTTAGTGGCATCTAAAAAGTGAGGAGTTAGGAGTTAGGAGTTAGGAGTTGAATTTAATTCATAACTCATAACTTCTAACTCCTAACTCAATTTGTAAAGCGCCAATCCCTCTATAGTGAAGGTTGACGCTTTACGGAAGTATATTTACTTAGTATGAGTTAGGGTCTTTTTTGGCTGACCCCATGTTATTAATACTTATGATCCCCGATTTTTTGGTTCCAGTAAGATTCCTTAACCATTTCTTTAGATTTACTTTCCTGACGATTTCTCAACTTTTGTGAATCTTGGTTTTCTTGGGGGTAATAGAGGCTCCCAGAATTTCAGATATCCAAACTTCAAAGTTGCGGACGGGATGAGAGCGGAGAGCCGCGTCGGCATGAACAATCGGTTCGACTAGAATAGTAAACATTCCCAGGCGATTTCCTGCGATGACATCGGTAAACAAGCGATCGCCTACCATTCCCACTTGATGTACTGGTAGATCCATTCCCCTCAGTGCTGCTCTAATTTTGCGTCGGGAAGGCTTGGCTGCACCTAAGTAATAAGGCAAGTTAAGCGATCGCGCAATTCCACCAATTCGGGCTTCACTGAGATTGTTACTCACCAAGCATAGTGCAGTACAGGTGCGGATTTGCTCCACCCACTCTCGTAGTTCTGGGGAAGCTATCCCGACTGTAAAGGGTACTAAAGTTTCATCTACATCCAATACCAGCCCTTTAAGCCCGTATTTTTGGATAATATCTGGTGTTAGGTTCAACACTGAACCTTCTAAAATCAAGTCAGGCTGTAAAAGATTGTTCCAGACCATAAGTCAACAGTCAAATTTAAATAGCTAAGACAAATGAGCATAACCCAATATAGTTTAGTTAGTCGAAGTCCATCCTGGAATATCTCCCTGAACATTTTGAGATAAAATCCCTAAAATCTTATCTATCTCTTTGATGTAATAATTATTCAAATCAATAAATATATCGTTTTCTTCTAACTTCAAAAACTTCCAAATATCCCCTGTTGTTACTGCACCGTAAATTTGTCTGATTTCATTTCCTTCTTGTTGATTAAATAATTTTGCTGCCAACATTGCGGCTGCACATTGACCTAATCCACCTTTAATATTTTCATTTTTGGCTTCAATAATAACTACCACTGGCACATTAATCGTTAGCTGCTCTTTAGAACGACTGATGATAAAGTCACAGTATCCATTCAGACCTTTTTCTGTATCTACATTAAAATCTGTTCCCGAAAATAAGCTAATTGGATAATTAGCCCTGCGTCTTACCTCCAACAATATCGGAGTAATAATCATTTCTGAACGAGCTTTTTCAGTATTAATTGCTAAAGCCAGTTCTGTAGTTTCTTCTAAAGAATTTTTGAGTTTCTCGCTTGCCTGTAAAGGTTCTATGTCAGCACATAAATCAGTTTCTTCATCAATGCGGATGCTGAACGACTTTTTAAATTTACTTAATGTAAAATCGCTATAAGCCATTTTCAGCACCTCATACCAATTTTGGATTTAGATTGTGGAATTGAAAATCACGACCAAAATGCTTCTTCCAGAATCTTAAACAATACTAATTGTCCCAATTTAGTGTCAATCTTTCATAGCTTCCACATTTAATGGGACATGGTAAAAGGTTTAGGTAGATTTTGATTACAATGAAAATTCCCAATTAAAAATTCAAAATGTAATATTTTCATTTTGAATTTTTAATCTTATTCCACTTCATTAAAAAGATGTTCTTCTAACAGAGGTTGCACTTTGCGGAACTCCTCTGGAGAAAGTAATTCAGGCTCACCTGTTTTCGTTATTCGTGCAAAAAACAACAGGGGATCTAAAGGTGTATAAATTGCATACTCCTGATCTTCCTCATAAAAGCTAGCAAGTAGCTGTAATTGCTCAGGCTCTAAATCTGCCTCTTCATCTTCGATTTCTAAGGTGAAGAGTTCTGATTCTTCCACTGGCGGTAAATCACCTGCAACTGTCAGAGCATAGGCTGTGTTCTTCAGTATCAAGTTTTGCTCAGATAGTACGGCTTGGGCATTAGCAAAAATTTGCTCAATTATAGTGTCGTCTTCCACCAGAACTGCTTCTTCTTCCTCACCGTCACCTTCCCAAGAAAAAATTTCTACAGGTGAGTCTACAGGAAGAAGTAAAACGTATTCTTGTCCATCTACCTCCAGGGAATGCTCTATGTAACAGTCGAGCGATCGCCCTTTGTCATCGGTTAAAGTGATGGAACCCGCATGAGCGTTATCATTTTCTTCAGGAAATGGAGAGGAAAACATAGCCGAAATGTAGAAATTTAATAAATACCAGCAAGTTTGAAAATCGCTTAACTATAGTTAATGACATATTATTATGTCAAACAAATAGCTTTATACGTAGATACAACTGCTGGCTAATCGTTTTCAGAATATCATGTTAAAAGGTATCAATATTCAATAGCCGCAACTGAACTGCGGGAGCTGGCACGCTTAACATCCAGCCATTGTTGTAAAATCAAAGCGGCTGCCTTGCGGTCAATCAAACCTTTATGGCGTGATGGGGAGCGGTTTTCAGCTATCAGCAGTTGCTCTGCTTGAAATGAAGTTAATCGCTCATCCATATATTCCACAGGCAGGTTTAGTGCTTTAGCAAGTCTTTTAGTAAATTTCTGAACTTGACGAGCCTGAAATCCTAGTGAGCCATCCATTGAATAAGGTAAGCCCATAACTAGAACTTGCACCTCACGTTCATTAACTATTTGTCGGATTTGCTCGACATCTTGCTCAAAAGATGCACGCTCAATTGTGGTGATACCCGTGGCAATTAAACCCGTGCGATCGCACCCAGCCACACCAATCCGCTTGCGACCAAAATCTAGTCCCAAGGCTGAAATAAATGGTTTTGCTTGCTCTTGGGATATCACCTAATTCTCCTGCTGTCCATCTGCTGATTCAGAAATCGGCGATGTTTCTATGCTAGGGTTTTTTACCGAAAAGTTAATCGGTTCTGGCTTGCTTGGCAGAGACTTATCTGATGATGGCAACTTTCCTGGTTGTATCCATGACATCCCACCTGGTATAGGTTTACGAGTAGGTTGTAAACCTTGCAGCATATCAGTCCACTGGATTCCTTCTAAGGAGACGAATTTCGACTCTCGTAGCTTGTGCCACACAGAGCGAGACATCACTAATGTATGCTCTATGCGTTTTGCCCCAATTCGCTCCAAATATTCTTCTCGTTCAGCCTGATAGTCTGAGGAAGCTAGTTGTAACCCTTGCTGGGGAAAATCTTGGGCAATACGAGCCAGTTGAGATAGTAATTCTGGATAAAGCCAGGTGTAAGCAGGATGAACTGTGAGCGTTGCAGCATGGGGAACTTCACCTTTGCGATCGAGTTGTACCTGAAAATAACCGATCGCAGCTTTGCGTTGCGGTTCAAATACGTAACCACTGACTACTTCTGTTTTAGTCAGCCATTGTTTCACTGCATCAGTTAAAGCACCGAACAAGCTGGTTTTAAAGTCGCGGGTATTGCGGTCAAAAACCTGACGTACCAAAGGTGGCATTGATGCCGTATCTAGTTGATATAGCAACTGGGCATCAGCATTACTTACTGGCAAGAGGTTGGGCAAGTCTGGCTCTGCTTGTGCCAATTCAGCCAGTAATTCTGGCCCAATTTCCCAGTATGTCATTTCTGCCAGACGCTGGAATCCATTTTGCCGATATAGTGCTAGCGCCTCTATGTCATTGATATTAACTTCTAGTAGCCAAGTACGAGCTTCCAAAATCGATTCAAAGCAATGACGCAAAAGTTGCGAACCAATTCCTTGTTTATCGACACCACGCTCTAGTAGCACTTGATCGAGCCGCCAAGTACTACGTGTACGGTTAAAGGGTGACACTTGAATCATTCCTAAAAGTATCCGCCCTTGCTCTGCGACAAAAGCACAGAGGCGATACTGTAGCGGGTTAGGAAACCAACTTAAAAATTTGAGTAATCCATACCAGCGACGCAGCCTTTGCATCTGGCTGATGGCAAAACCTGCTCCCTGAGGAGTGAGGGCTGCGAATGACTCTTGAGTTATGCGCTCAATTCCGTCCAGATCCCGGTATTGGACTGGTCGGATAACAACGCTGAGGTTTCTGGGAAGTAATGAAGTCATTTTTATTCGAGCCGCCATTTAGCCTTAACTAACTGCTCTTGAAAGGAATAAACTGCTTGCAATAATCTTAACTAGTTTCTGCTCTCTACTATTGTGCCAAAAGGGTGATTTTAGTAACTTAATACTTAAAAAGCAGAAAAAGCAGACCTTGTGAGAACACCATTGGCATTGACCCAACAACATCTGCCCTTATTTTATTTGAATTTTGATTAAAATTTGTATATATTTTATAACCCTTGCCGAGAAACTAGCTTTTCAAAATGGGCTTGGGTTTGATGGAGTAATTGGTGGCGACTATCTACCAGTGTTTGCTTCAGTGTTGGAACAAGATTACGAGCTTGCAGAGTCATGTGAAGTTGCAGATTGGCGACATATTCACTGAAATCTTGATTCACTTCATCTGCGCCTGCATCTGTTAATAAATTTGATTCCATTGCCACTGTGTTCTCCTGTGTTAATCCTGTGCTGTCTCTCTTCATGACCAAAAACTATCACGTTGTTTGGACTAACTTCTTAATTTGCAATGAAGTTTAACGCTTCTTAGGGATAGTGTACCCCTTAAAATCTCAAACCAACACCACCTTGTACGGAGATAGCTGTACCACTGCTATCTCGATAGGCATCAAAAGCAATAATAGCATTGCCAAAAAGGACAGTATTGCTATTTGGGATCATATAATCAATGCCTGGTTGTAAAGCAAAACTAATTTTGTCGCCCACAGGGGAAGAACCACCACCACCAGCCAACACTAACCCAGCGCCCAAGTAGGCATCAGCTTGCCAGTTGAGGGGGAAATCGTAAGAAACCGTTGGTACAACAGCCGTATTATTACCAATTAACACTTGAGCGCGCAGTGAAATTGGTGCTTCCAAAAGCTTGTAGCGCCCCGCGATTACTCCCCCAAATTGGATACCATCGGTAAAACCAACAGTGGGGCCGATACCAATATAACTGCCATAAGCTACTTGAGCTTGTGCTGGTTTCGTACTCGCCAGACTCAAGACCAAACCAGCCCCCAAAACTGAAACCAAAGATGGAATATACTTCATAACCAACTCCTCACACCAATTTGTCATTAGTCAATTGTCATTTGTAATGTGGGCATGGGACATGGGACATCGGTTATTTTCTCCCTGCCCCTCTGCTCCTCTGCTTCCCTGCCCTTCCATTCTATGGGCAACGGGGATGAATGCCTCCTTGAGTACAAATGTATGCTAATTGCTTGGCATCTAAATTTTTGGCTTGAGAAAAATCAACCCCTTGAACTACGGCAGATACTGAGCCTAAATCTGGGGTTTGGACAAATTGATCTGCTGGGTCTTGTTTGCTAGGAGCGAGAATTGCTCCTTTAAAATCTGCTCCAGCGACATTTGCCCCACGTAAATCTGCAAGGCTCAGGTCAGCATTTTGCAAGTTAACGTTTTCCATTTGGGCAGAGCGTAAAACAGCACCAGTTAAACGAGTGGCGCTGAGGTTAGCATTGCTGAGATTAGCACGATCCAAATAGGCTCCTGATAAATCTGCCCCTTGCCAATCAGTGTTAGTTAAGTTGGCAAAAGATAATTGCGTCCCGATCGCAGTGGCGCGACCTAAACGCGCTGCATACAGATTGGCTTCGTTCAATTTGGCATCGCCTAAATCTGCCCCAGTCAAGCTAGCTTTTTCCAAAACTGCGTTTCGCAGATCGGCTCCTACTAGTTGGGTGCTGTTGAGTTTAGCATCATATAGACGTGCATTGGATAAGTTGGCTCTGTTAAGAGTGGCACGACTCAAATCGATCCGGTTCATCAAAACGCGACTAAGATTAGCATCAGTAAGATTGGCTTGCTGCAACTGAGCTTGGCTTAAATCAGCCATTACATCGTCGTAGGTATCCCAGCGTCCATCTTCACCCACACCCCGGAAGCGGCTACCCTTAAAGCTGGCTTGGTTAAGATTTGCAGATTTAAACTTAACTCCTGATAAATCAAGATTTTCCAGTACCAAGTTGAAGTAGGAACTTCCTGAAGTACCGCTTTGACCTAATTGGGTTCTACTAAGGTCAACACCCTCGATTTTACCGCTGTAAACAGAGAGAATCTTGTTGATTGTCCGCTGGTTTCTTTGTAGCCGCCCTTGCCGTAATTCTCGCTCTTTGGTTGCCGTGCTACCCACAGATTCCAGTTCGCTGACCAAAAACTGATTCTTATTTTTGAGTTCTGGGATGGCTTGGGGCCCGACAGTTGTCAAAGCTTGTTGAATTGTATCCAGAAGGCTGGGGTTAGTTTCGCTAACTAATAAATCCGCCAGAAATTTAATGGACTGTGGGTCATTAAGACCACCCATAGCCAGAATTGCACTTTGACGTTGCTCATTAGTCGCCCCAGAGTTGGGAGTCAATTGTTTGACAAGTTCGAGGAATTGTTGGCTGTTGATTTGCTTGGTTGCTCGCTGGGATTGTTGAATTTGGATATAAACTTGAGTCCCGATTAAAGTTGCCAGCACAGCAGTCATACTCGTCAGCCCTACCCCAAATAAAGTCAGATTGGGATTTTGCTGTATTCGCCGCCACAAATTATGCGATTGGCTGGTTTCGACTGCCGCAAATTCTTCACCCTCCCGCTCTTCTTCTGCTCGATCGTTACCGTCAGCAGACTGAGCTTGTTTGTTGCTAGCTAAGACTGCATCAATTGTATAAGTACCTGCGAGTTGATCGTGTAGTGCGCGACGCCCCCGACGCGACGGTAAGCCAATCCCTTCACCCACAATCATTAATAAAGATAAAAATGTGAATAATCCTAAATTGGGAAAAGCAAAGCTGTAGCGCCACAGCAGATAGGCTATGGAAATGGGTACAGTCCAACGCCCAACGCCTTCTCTGATCGCAACTGCCCCCAGTCCGGGCGGCTTTCCTTGCTCGTTGACAACCCGCACATTTAACCAACGTTTCCCAATTGTGCTACCAGTCTTAGCTAATAAATACAATTGCCACCACGAGAGAGTTACAGGCGCTAACAAGGCGATTGTCCACAAAATATTAGTCGGCCATGCAACGTTACGGATGCCATAGCTCACAGGTAGAGCTAAAGGTCTGGCGATCGCTCTTTCTGTGACTACCAGCACGGGGTTAAGCGGTACTCGGTTTAGATCGCTTCTAGAATTGGCATAGACACCAATGCCGAAGGGAATCAATCCACTAGTAACCACGAGTGTGATTTCAGCTGCCCAAGCAGCAAAACGCCTACTTGCTAGCAGCAGCGAATTGGCTCTTTCCGATTTTTTTGACTGACCAGATTGATTACTAGTTCTCCTGACAATTGGTGAGGTCATCGTATAATTTCCTTTGATATTATTTCTACGCCGCGATCGGCACAATTAAAATAGACTAAGCTACTCAGCAAAAAGAAAAGCATATTGAAATAGGATTTAGGAGTAATACAGCAGAATTCAGTAGTCAGAATGGGCTGCGCTAACAGAATTCAGAAGTAAAACAGGCTTTATACCTAGTTTTGACACTTCACTTATGTACTTCACCTTTCTTTAAATCCTCTGTAAGTCAGGAGCCTTTTGTATTCTGGCTCCTGACTCTCATAACTCCAGGCAGAGTGCAAAGTAAATGCATATCAACTTATTGCTTACGTTGAAAGCTACCAGACACAAAAAATTTGTATCCAACATACACTAACACTGCCAAAAGTGCCAGACTGATTACAGATGCAACTAGTTTAAACACTGCTTGCAGTATCGCCAAGCCTGCTAGCACCGTCACACCCGAAACTACCAGCTTTTTCACACCAGATAAGCTGTTGAACCAAATCTGAAATCGCTCTAGTTGCAAGTTAAAGCTGGCAAAAACAGACTGAGGGCTTTGTTTTTGTTCTTGTGAAACCACCCCAGGCGGGGAATTAATCTCTGCCTCTAGCTTATCGAGACGACGCTGTAGGTCTTCTTCTGGTTGAGGATTCATTAATCTTTCCTACCTCATTAGCATACTTATTCAACAATAGACCAACCAAATTCTATTTTTGGTGGTTGTCTTAGTGATTTTAGCTAATGTCTGTGCATGCAAGACCTTACAAACATCAATTCTAGAGACGTTGTAATGCAAAGTCTCTACATACACCTATCAAATCTTCACAAATAATCCTTAACTAACTGGTATTGCTTTATACGCCAGCTTTTGGAACCAAGAGGGATTGCTGTCGTCTATATAAATCAGACTGTATAACAATATTGCTCTAAAAAAAAATCTGGAGCATTAATTAAAATGAAGACGCTTAGGCTACTTGCAATTATTCCCACAGCTTTGGCGATGAGTTTGGTTTTCACTGAGGCTAATTTGGCACAGACACCAACAATCCAAATTAATCGAAATTCCCAACCCGATCCATTGATTTTGAATGGAAAATCTGGAGGAACTGTCAAAAGTAATTGTGGCAATATTACCACTGAACCTAATCAAGTTATCCAAGTTACAGAGTCACTACCTTATTTGCGATTAACAGTAGAAAGTAAAGGCAAGCCAACACTGTTAATCGACGGGCCTGGGGGGCGCTTTTGCGTACTAGCAGATAGTTACTCTGGAGGTAAGTCAGAACTTTCTGGTTATTGGCAGGCAGGAAAATACTCACTGTATGTGGGCGAACTATCCCCGCAACAGTTTACTTATAACCTCTCAATCTCGCAAAAAAATAAATAGTCATTAGTCATTTATGCTTTGCTAATGACTAACGATCCTTGACTATTCTTCCAGTGATTTGGCTGGAACTTCGACAGCAGTGACATCAATTGTGCCTTCTGGTGTGAAGCGCTGAAAATGACTATTTTGTACTAACAGTAATTCCTGACAGTTAGGACATTGCAACTGACTATTATTTAAACCTGTAAATTCATATCCACAGACGGGACATTGATCGGCAACCAGGTTGCGTTGCAGCCACCAACGAAAGCCAAAAAAAGCCGCAATAGGTGCCAACAACAGCAACCCGAAAATAATTAGCAATGAATTAACTAACCAGCCCAAGCCTACTGATGCCAGCAGCCAAACAACTGCCAGCAAGGTAAGCCAAGGGCGGAGATTTAAAAGATTCAATTGAAATGACTTAAAGCTCATTTTTAATAAATTTTGTCCTGCTCTCCTTCTAGGATAGCGATTTTAGTCATTGGTCATTGGTCATTTGTCATTTGGACTCAAATGGACTTTATTACTGAGGATAGCAGCATTTTTTGTAAGTGCTGTTGAAAGGCATTGATGCCAAACAGAGCGATCGCCTGTTGTCGCAGCCACTCTCCATTACATCGCTGGTCATCCCCTTGAAGCATTTCTATACAAGCTGCTGCTACAGCATCAGGACTGCGGTGTGGGACTCGCCATCCCAGTTTACCATCCTGCAAGGGGTCAGCGGAACCATCGTCGTCACCGGATAACACCGGCACTCCACAAGCCATTGCTTCTAGATAAACTATGCCAAAGCCTTCTTGCGAAGGCATAATATAGGCGTCAGCAAGGCGATAATGTTCCATTAATTCTTCTGTGGCAACGAAACCAGCAAATACAACGCGATCGCTCACACCGAAATCTTTTGCTAGCTGTGCCAATCGCGGTTGGTCATCACCGCGACCAATTACCAAATATTTCACTTCTGGGAAAACTTCAGCGATTTGTGGTATTGCCCGAATGGTGACATCTACACCCTTGTAAATATCTCCTGACCATAACCGTGCTACTGTCATCAACACTTTCGCACCAGTTAAGCCATACTTCTGGACTAATTCTGGTTGTTTGGAACCAGGAGTAAATTTATCCGCATCAATGGCACAAGGCATCATCTGTACCATTTTTGGGTTTAGACTATTGGCAACACAAGCGCGATCGCGGCTGTAGCGACTAATTGTCCAAATTCTCTCTGCTGATGTCAGGGCGCGACGTTCTTGATTTTTCAGCGGTTCCCAGACTTCTTTGCCGTAAGTTAGCACGGTGTAAGGAATTCCCAAGGGCTGGCAAAGTGTTTGGATTAATACTGCTAAGTTAATGTGACCGCAGAAAACCTGCTGCGGACGGCTCTGCAACAGACATTTCAGTAAAGCTGCTGCCATTTGCAATCTCCCCAAATAGGGAGACTGATTTTTAAAGTAATAAAATTTTAAGTTCTCGTCTTCAAAGGGATTTAAGCTATCAGCACTATCTCGCAGCAAAAAGACTTCTGCCTTGTAATCTTGGCTCAATCCCAGATAGGCGCGAAAAATATCTTTTATATACGATTGAATACCACCTTCGTGAGCAAAAATTTCTAAAAACACGAAGACATGGTTAGTTGTTTTGTTAACTTTATCACCTAAATTCAGGTTTTTTGTCACTGTAGTGATGTGCATCTTAGATTATTTATACTCGCGGTAAGGGCGCAATTGCACCGCTTTGTAACCGCTCTAAATCTGTTTTTACCATTTTTTCTAAAAGTTCCTCAAAGCTTACTTGGGGTTCCCAGCCGAGGTTTTTTTTAGCTTTGCTGGGGTTAGCTACTAGTTGAAAATGCTCATCTTGTCGCAAAAAGTCAGTATTTAAAACTACATACTGCTTCCAATCCAAGCCGACAGACTCAAAGGCTGTGGCAACTAAATCTCTCACACTGTGTAGTTTACCAGTGCCAATCACATATTCTTCTGGCTCATCAATTTGCAACATTAGCCACATGGCCTCTACATAATCACCTGCAAAGCCCCAATCACGTTTGGCATCCAGATTACCCATTTCTAAGGTGTCAGTTAAACCCAATTTAATTGATGCAGCCGCCAAAGAAACTTTGCGTGTGACAAACTGAGGTGGGCGTAGAGGAGACTCGTGATTATATAAAATTCCGCTACAGGCAAATAGTCCATAGCGCTGTCTATGATGCACCATCGTCCAGTGAGCGTGCATTTTAGCCGCAGCATAAGGATTTTTGGGGCGAAAAGCGGTTTCCTCATCTTGAGGCGAGAGGAATACATCGCCAAACATTTCTGAACTGCTGGCTTGATAAAATCTGGTAGACAAACCAACTTTTCGTACTGCTTCCAAGAGCCTAGTAGCTGTACCAGTTATTAAATCCAGAGTTCCCAATGGGTCGTTCCAGGAGTCGGGTACAAAACTGGGAGCCGCCAAATTGTAAATTTCTTGGGGACGCAGTTGTTCAACTGCTGTCAACAGTGCCGTATTATCCCTCAAGTCAACCGTAAAAATTTCTACCTGATTTGCCAGTATTCCCAGTTTTGTCAAATTAGGTTGTCGATGTGGGGGTACTAATCCGACAACTCGATAACCACGGTTGAGGAGCAAATGGCTGAGATAGTAGCCATCTTGACCAGTAATTCCTGTAATTAGGGCTGTCTTAGTCATATTTTGTCCCCTATTCTGTCTATCTCTTTAAGCACGAAATGGCACTTGTTGGAGAACAAACATTAAGACTCTCAACACTGCTGACAAATCTTAACAAGGGAGTTAGTGTAGCTCGAATGCTATTTTTACTATATTCACTAGTTATTTTTATACAAAAACCTTACTTGATATTTTACAAAAAAATCATAATGAATAGGCAATTTAACGTAAAAAACATATTTCTCCAAGTTAAATAATATTGAAAAAGGAGTATACTTTTATCAATCAAATAACTATGTATTTCAGCAAAAACATGCTTCTGTTTGAAAGTGTGTAGCTCAACTTTGGGCAAAGTCTTCGTTAGCTTGGTGACGGCTATATGAGAAGTTTTATTTGTTTGACTCCTAAGTACAAGAGAGTATTGTAAAGAAGGAAAACCCTCATTTTTTGTCGATACTCCTTCCCTAAGCTCCACTCCGTTCACAAGCCAAAATTGACATCATAATTATTCTTTCCTTCCTTTAGCCTTGACTATTTCACTGTTACTTTTGTGCTTCTACAGAGTATTTGACAATGAGCAGGCAATTTCTACCATCCGCACCACGTTCGTATACAACCTTGTCAGCCAACCGCCGGAGGAGGAACCATCCATAACCACCTACTTGCAGAGTACCTGGGACTGGCTCTGCGATCGCATCAGGATTGAAAGGTTTTCCATAATCCCAAATTCTAATCTCTAGTCGGTCAATCCACAGATAAACGTTAATCTCAATGGTTGTTTCTGGCGGTAAAGCATGATGAGCATGACGAACAGCGTTGGTAAAGCCTTCTGCTAATGCTAAATTGAGGCGATCGAGTTGAGTTTTTGACCAGCCAAGTTGAGACAAGTGTTGCAGACAAAATTGCTCAAACCATTCTTGCACCTGGTTTAAGAGCCTGAGTTCGCTCTTAACCGTCAGATGGTCTTGCTGCACTATACTAAGCATTAACTGTGAGTTGAATATAAGTAAACCCAAGTTGCTAGTTATTAAATTCTGCGCTGTTCGCAAAATTTCTCTGACATAAAAAAATCTAAATTGACATATTCTATGTACCAAAATACAAAACATGAATGATTTTGGCATTCTGAGGGTTGTAACTAGCAACTTACGTTAAGTAAGTAGGAAATGTTTGTATTTGTTGACTTTTGATGATTTGAGATTTTGGAATAGCTTTTCCATCCAAAACTGCAAATCCCAGATGCAATCTGAACTATTGAAGAAGAATTCAGAATGGGCTAAACGCCCTGCTACCGCTAACAGAATGAAATCAGTGAGGGATACACTGAGGGATCTGGCTACAGATCCAACACTATCTTGTTGACCACTAAATATGCTTTTTTAGTGGGGAACTTAAACTCATTTATGCAGACACTATCTATAAGACGTTATGCATAACTTGCTTTCCCCTAAGATACACGGGCTCGCTTTGGGTGGCGTTATCCGCTTTTTCGTTCACAATTTAATTCTGTTAGCGGATAGCTAAGGTTTAGCCCATTCTGGCTTCTGAATTCTTTCCTGTTAAAATTGACGCCTGTTGATTGTTTTCAAAAGCACATCTGCATCTGCTCTTGAAACTCACAGGCGTCAAAGCACTTTGTGGTGACTAATTTAGAATAGTCCCAAGGTCAAAGATTTATCCAATGGCAAAGCAGCACCAATACCTAGCCACACGGTGACAAGAGTACCAACAAGGAATACTGTGGTTGCAACTGGACGGCGGAAGGGATTTTGGAACTTATTCACGTTCTCAATAAAGGGAACGAGGATTAGCCCTACTGGTACGGAACCCATTGCTAACACTCCTAAAAGTTTGTTAGGAAGCGATCGCAAAATTTGGAAGACTGGATACAAGTACCATTCTGGCAAAATTTCCAATGGTGTGGCGAAAGGATTTGCTGGTTCACCGGTCATTGCGGGATCTAGCACGGCTAGAGCCACAATCGCAGCGAAGGAACCCATGATCACAATTGGAAAGACGTAAAGTAAGTCATTTGGCCAAGCTGGTTCACCATAGTAGTTGTGACCCATGCCTTTAGCGAGTTTGGCTCTTAACTGAGGATCGCTCAGGTCAGGTTTTTTTTGTGTTGACATTTTGAAATGTGCTCTCCTGCTTAAGTTAAATTAAAGCATTTGTGAAAGCTATCAGCTACTAGGCAACTAAAAGGCGGGAAACAGCGTTTCTATATCTACAGTCATCCGCCTGAAGTTTTCTATAGCTTTACGCTCCAGATACAAGTATTTGTTTTTTGGAACTTATGTGCAATTCATTTCTTGTGTTTCATAAGTTTAAAACAAACAACTCGATCTGAAAACTGACAAATGTTGCCTTTCGCTAATAGCTGAGATTACAAAGGCCCAGAAATGCCTTGCTTGCGGATCATCAAGAAGTGAAACAGCATGAATACTGCAATCAACCAAGGCAGTACAAATGTGTGTGCGCTGTAGTAACGAGTTAGTGTTGCTTGACCAACGCTAGAACCGCCGCGCAATAGGTCGGAAATCAGAACTCCAACCACGGGAATTGCTTCTGGTACGCCGCTAACGATTTTCACAGCCCAGTAGCCAACTTGATCCCAAGGTAGAGAATAGCCAGTGACTCCGAAGGAAACGGTGATTACAGCTAGGATCACACCGCTGACCCAGGTCAATTCGCGGGGCTTTTTGAAACCACCAGTGAGATAAACCCGGAAGACGTGCAAAATCATCATCAACACCATCATGCTGGCAGACCAGCGATGGATGGAGCGAATTAGCCAACCGAAGTTTACTTCAGTCATGATGTACTGGACTGAGGAGAAAGCTTCAGTAACTGTTGGCCTGTAGTAGAACGTCATGGCAAATCCAGTAGCAAACTGGATGAGAAAGCAAACCAAGGTAATTCCACCCAGGCAGTAAAAGATATTGACGTGGGGAGGGACGTACTTGCTAGTAACGTCTTCGGCGAGTGCCTGAATCTCCAGGCGTTCCTCAAACCAGTCGTAAACGTTGGCCATACAATCTCAAGTTCCTAAAAGTCGGTTGCGGTTGATAAATCCCGAAGTTCTGAATCGGCAGAAGCCTTCGCTCAGACTTCTCTCCCAAATAGTAATTTTGGGATTTTAGTAAAGGGGAGTTTTTTTTCTTTGCTTTTCAGCTTTCAGTGTGCTAAGAGACTTCAGAAACTTTACACTCTGTAAAGATGGAATATATTGCGATCTCTTTACGCCCCTACACACAAAATGGTGGACACAAAGTAGATTTTATCCTTTGGTGAGTGGATACGATGCATCAATTGACTGAACAACTTGATGAGAAAAATGCACCACTTCTATAAAAAAAGTAACATAATCGAGAGATAGATTTCATCAACAACAGAGGAAGTGGGCATTATCTAAGCAATTTGGGTTGAGGTGGAATTGATAATGGGGTTCATGAATAAACAAGTCTTTCGGGTTGGATTTTCATTGTTAATGGCGTTTTGCTTGGCGTTGGGTACGCTCACTCAGCCAGCGCTGGCTTTGACTAGGGAACAAAAGCTGGTTTCAGAAGTTTGGCGAATTGTTAATCGTACTTATCTAGATGAGACCTTTAATCATCAAAACTGGGCGGCTGTGCGGCAAAAGGTTCTGGAGAAGCCGCTGGCAGACTCAAATGCCAGTTATGAGGCAATTGGGAAGATGCTCAAGAGCCTCGACGATCCTTTTACCCGCTTTTTAGATCCAGAACAGTACCGTAGCTTGCAGGTCAATACTTCTGGGGAACTGACTGGGGTAGGATTGCAAATTGCCTTGAATTCTGAGAATGGGAAGTTAGAAGTAGTGGCTCCCATCGCCGGCTCACCGGCAGATAAAGCGGGGATTCGGCCACGCGATCGCATTCTCAAAATTGAAGGCGTTTCCACAGAAAATCTCACCCTTGATGAAGCCGCTACCAGAATGCGCGGGCCCAGTGGCAGCTTTGTGACTCTCCTCATCGAACGGGACGGAGAGCCAGAAACGGAAATTAGACTAACACGCGATCGCATTGCTCTTAACCCTGTGGTTTCAGATTTGCGTGTTTCTGCGGAGGGTACACCCATTGGCTACCTACGTCTTACACAATTTAATGCCAACGCTTCAACGGAATTGGCACACGCTATTTCTAGTCTAGAAAAAAAAGGCGCTGCTGCCTACATTCTAGATTTACGAAATAATCCTGGGGGGTTATTGCAATCAGGAATTGAAATTGCCCGTTTGTGGTTAGACTCTGGCACTATTGTCTACACTGTTAACCGACAAGGCATTCAGGGTAGTTTTGAAGCCTCTGGGGCATCCCTAACGAACGATCCTCTGGTTATTTTGGTGAATCAAGGAACTGCCAGTGCGAGTGAAATTCTCGCCGGCGCACTCCAAGATAATGGTCGCGCTCAACTGGTAGGCGAAACCACCTTTGGCAAGGGCTTAATTCAATCTTTATTTGAGCTATCAGATGGTTCGGGTTTGGCAGTCACAATTGCTAAGTATGAAACTCCTCAACACCGGGATATTAACAAACTAGGCATTAAGCCAGATAAAGTGATTTCCCAAGTAGCCATTAACCGCGAACAAATTGGCACCCCAGCGGATCTGCAATATCAAGCAGCACTGGAACTTTTGCTTCAAAAGCGGGTGGTGGCAGGGAAGGCATGATGAGTGATGAGTGCTGAGTGATGTTAGCGGATAGCTAAGGTTCAGCCCGTGCTGAGTGCTGAGTTGAAAGACAACCCAGAAGGGGTAGGGCATTTATAAAGTGCGAAATTACTGAGTACTCTTTTGACTCAGGATTCAGTACGTTTTTTGTTTCCCCTTTCCCCTTCCCTTAAGACCAAAGGTTATAATACAAACTTTTACTTGCTAAAAGTGCTTCTGCTGTGTGGTGGCTCATGGGTTTCGAGAATAAATACCCTTGACCGAATTTGTAGCCAAGGTGTTGTAAGTGTTCCAGTTGTTCTTGAGTTTCTATTCCTTCCGCGATCGCATCGAGTTCTAAATGGTTACTCAGCGCCACAATAGTTTCGACAATCTGATGATTTTTTTTGCCTGATTGAATTTGATTTACAAAGGAGCGATCGACCTTCAGACTATCCACAGGCAAACGGTGAAGATAGTTTAACGATGAATATCCCGTGCCAAAATCGTCAATGCTAATTTGAATTCCTCGCTCTTTCAACTGGCTCAGTACACTAATCGTAGACTCAATGTCTTCAATCAACATACTTTCGGTAATTTCTAACGTCAGGTAACGACCATTCAAGTGGGTTTGAGTGAGAACCCGATCGACTTCTTCTAGCAGATCGGACTGCTTTATATCTTGCGCCGAGAGATTGACACTCACTTTCATGGCAGAAAGTTCCGGGAAAGCCGTTTGCCAAGCTGCCATCTGATAACAGGCTGTACGAATTGCCCAATAGTCCAAAAGCGTAATCAGTCCTATTTCCTCAGCTATAGGGATGAATTCTCCGGGAAATTTCAACCCTTGGGTGGGGTGTTGCCAACGAATCAGTGCTTCAAAGCCAACGAGATGTCTAGTGTCTAGAGCAACAATCGGTTGATAGTGAAGGACAAATTCTTGACACTTAATTGCTCGGCGCAGATCGTTTTCTAAATGCAGTCGATTCAAAGCTTGAGTGTGCATCTCAGTATCAAAAATTTCATATCGGGCTTTGCCCTTGTTTTTTGCCCGATACATCGCAATATCAGCATCTCGCAACAGGTGGGAGGCTTGAACGTAGTCTTTTGTACCCAAGACAATACCAACGCTAGAGGTCGTATATACTTCACGTCCTTCAATCATCATGGGTGTTTGCAACTCTGCAAAAATCCGTTCTGTGATGCGAACTGCTTCCTGAATATCCTTAATTTCTTCAAGTAGAATCACAAACTCATCGCCACCCAAACGAGCGGCCAGATCCATTGTCCGGATCGTAGCTTGGAGTTTTTGAGCAATGGCAATGAGTAATTGATCTCCTGCCAAATGTCCCAGGCTATCATTGACGACTTTGAATCGATCGAGATCGAGAAATAAAACAGCAAAATGATAATTTTCGAGACGGTAGGTTCGTTGAATAGCTAATTCCAACCGTTTCATGAAGAAATGGCGATTGGGCAACCCCGTTAGCCCATCGTGTAGGGCATCATGTTTCAACTGATTTTGCACCTGGATGCGTTCTGTTACATCGCGGGAGGTGGTTTGCAGTTGAACAATTTCACCTGTCGCATTCACAATGGGTTTAGTGAGAGTCTCAAACCAGATATAGCTACCATGCTTTTGCAGCATTCGGTAGGTGATGGGTGTGGGTTTTTTGCGGAATACTGCTGTCCGAATTTCCTGGTAAACGCGATCGCGATCGTCGGGATGAATGAAGGTATAGATATCTTCTCTGAGCATTTCGTCATACCGATAGCCCAAGAGGAACTCACAAGACGGGCTAACGTAGAGATATCGACCATTCAACTCGTGAAGACACACAAGATCGTTGGTATTTTCGGCTAACAAGCGATAGCGGGCTTCACTTTCTCGCATCGCTTCTTCGGCTTGTTTGCGTTCGCGTAGCGCCGCTTGCCGTTCGCTCACATCCAGAATCAGCCCATCCCAAATAATATCGCCATTGGCTTGCCGAGTGGCTCTGCCAGCAGCTTCCAGCCATTTTTCCCGCCCTGATGGTGTGGTAATTCGCCACGTCTAGTACCAGGGTTGTAATGTTTGTGCTGACTCCATCACTGAGGCTTGCATTCCAGCCACGTCTTCCGAATGGATCATTTGCCAGAGGATGGTGGCATCTGTGACAACATCTTGGGCTTCTACTTCCCAAAGACGGTAACAACCCTGACTCATGTATACTACACTGTCAGAACCATCAGGGCGGATCAGGTAACGAAAAATCGCCCCTGGTACATTCGCCGCCATATTTTGAAACCGGGCTTCGCTTTCTCTCAAAGCCATCTCCACCCGACGGCGTTCGGTTAGTTCCAGTTGTATTTTTTGGTAAAGATTGGCCTGGTGAATTGCGATCTCGAGTTGGTCTGCGACGGACTGGGCCAGTTTGATCTGGTTATCGCTCCAGGTAAACGGTTGTTGGGGCGCTATAATTGTGAAACTCCCCCATAGAGTGTCTTCAATCACTAGGGGAATGAGTAACCAAGCGCCGGATATGATTTGGGCGACTTCGTAGTTAATCTGATTATCTAGGTTGGTTGTATTTTCCACCCGCACAATTTGCAACTGCTTGAGTTGAGCCGCAAAGGGATTACCCACATCGGGAATTTCAAAACCAATGACTGTTGGTGCGTCTGGATTGTGGCGAAATTCCGCAATATGTTTCCAAATACCCTGTTCTGGCAGATATTGCACCACAAAGCAGTCTAGGGTTTTCAAAAGTTTCGCCGTTTCTGCTGTTGCGGTGGCAAAAATCGTGTCTAAATCAAGGGAGTTGCGGATAGACTGGAAAACTCGATTCAGAGCTTGTTCGCGTTGAATTTGCTCCTGTAATGCGGTGATGTCTCGCCCGACGGATTGAATTTCGGTCAACTGTCCATGCTCATCAAAAATCCCCAAGTTAATCCACTGTGTCCAGCCAATCTGGTTGTGGGAGCGGTAGTCCTGATTGATGTTTTCAAAGATTGGGTTTTCTGGGGTGAGGGCTGCAATTTTGCGATACAACTCGTCTAAATCCTCTGGCGGTACAAAGGTACTCCATCGCCATCCAATCACATTCTCCAAGGATTGACCGAGAGCAAGGCAAAGAGAATCGTTCGCAAAAGTAATGGTGGTGTCCGGTAGCGATCGCAGAATCAAGTCCGTTTGTACCTGGATCACCTGGCGGTAGCGGCGTTCACTTTTCACCAGGGTATTTTCGACCATCTGCTGTTCTAAATGCTGGCGTTTGCGATCGCTAATATCTTGAAACGCCACAATCGCATACGTCACCTCACCCCGATCGCTAAAAATCGGAGTCGTCCAAACCTCCAGAGGAATCACTCGATCGCCACGATGAATTTCTAGATCGTCAACCCAAATCGTTTCCCCAGCCAGAGACCGATTACTGGGTAACGCTTCTAAGGGATAAAGAGCGTGAGTGCCCTCACGGTAAACTTGAAAGACTTCTGAGAGTTGGTCTGGACTCAGTTTTAATGGGCGATCGATGCCTAGCAATGCCCGTGCGAGATGATTGATGTAAACAACTTGCCCTGTTGAGTCATGGACAGCGATCGCAATGGGGGTGGCATCTAGAAATTGAATGAGACGGCTTTGGCTTTCTGATAAAGCCGCACTTGCTAGCAGTGATTCTACCAGAGACTTCACATCCTGCGGCGTATTTTCCCAATCCTCTGAAGAAATCTGCTTGAGGGAGAAGGGTTGCTGTTTTTCCATAAATGCAGCATTGGCAACCTAGTGAAACGTGAGTTCAACGAATGGAAAAAGGCATGTATATGATAAATTATAGGTTTATAAGTTATCGAAGCAGAATTCAGGTGGTCACTTCGACTACGCAGTTCGACTGCGGTTCCATCGAGCGGAGTCGAACTGCTCACCGTAAACTCAGTAACCAACTGAATTTTGACTTATTCTTCAAGCCGAAAAAGGTAGCTGAATCACAAATTCAGTTCCGTCGCCAGGTTGAGAATTCACTGCGATCGCTCCGCTATGTTTTTCGACAATAATTTGCCGGGCGATCGCCAGTCCTAATCCCGTACCTTTACCCACACTTTTTGTCGTAAATAAATAGTCAAAAATCTTTTCTTTGATTTCCTCACTCATCCCCTTACCATTATCTAGAATACTTATTTTCACCCCTTGATCTTCTACTGAAGTTGTAATTTTAATCCAGTTGGGATTTGCTTTTATTTCTGCAAGAGTGCGCCCAGTATTTGACTCATCTAAAGCATCAATGGCATTTGCCAAAATATTCATAAATACCTGATTCAATTGACCAGGAAAACATTCTATTTGCGGTAAATCACCGTAGTTAGTAATCACTTCAATTGCTGGACGTTGCTCGTTAGCTTTGAGACGATGTTTCAAAATTAAAATCGTGCTGTCGATGCCTTGATGGATATGAAACGGCACTTTATAATCTTTGTCAGCACGGGAGAAAGTTCGTAAACTGGTGCTGATATTTTTCAGGCGATCGCACGCCATGACCATTGCATCAATCATCTTCGGTAAGTCTTCTAAGCTATAATCCAAGTCGATTGCCTCAGCATGGTCAAGAATTTCCTCACTCTTATTTGATGAAGTTTCTTGATATAACTTTAAGTGTTCGGTAATATCAGCAACGGTGGGTTTAGCTTGTTTGAGGCTAGCAGCAATAAAGCCCAAAGGATTATTCATTTCATGGGCTACGCCTGCAACTAAATTACCCAGTGCAGACATTTTTTCACTTTGGACAATTTGTAATTGTGCTTGTTGTAAATCAATTAATGCTTGCCCGGCTTGTTGATACAATCGGGCATTTTCTAGGGAAATTGCGGCTTGAGCGCAAAGTAAGTTGAGCAGTTCAACGCGATCGCTCGTAAAGGCTCCAGTCGCCAAATTGTTTTCTAGGTACAACACCCCAAGCAACTTACCCCGATTTAAAATCGGACTACACAAGATACTCTTGGGCTGCTGTTGCCGAATATAGCAGTCATGAATTAATTGGGGATGTACTGTGGCATCAATAATTACAGCAGTTTGGAAACTGCGTTTAACAGTATTAATTAAGCCAACTGGTAGATCGATAGACTCTTCAACAGGCTGTGGATTGGTCAGCATGGGCGAAAAATCAACTTTGCTATTTCCATCCAGCTTGGCTAATGCCCGAATCAATAAATTACCTAACTCTGCTAGCATTAATACACACTTATCTGCGCCAGCATTTTCAATGACAATATGCAGCAACGATGAAAGTAGTTTTTCAAATTCAATTTCGCTTGAGATAGTTTGAGAAGCTTTGAGAATGGCAGCTAAATCTAAAGCCACAGAGATGCTACTGCTAGAACTGGTGGAAGTGACACTCCCCAAGGTGAAGATCGTTTCATAAGTTGAGAGGAGAGAACGGCTTTGCTGGAGGATGGGAGCGAGGAGTTGGGGATAGCGAATTTCCAAGTGGGCAACCTTAGCTTTAGCACCCCAACGAGCATAGCCATAGTAATGGTGTACTGATTGCGAAACTGCACCAGTTCACAGAAACTGGGATAAGGATTTTTCAGCAGTTTAATCACTACAGGTACTCGATCGATTTCTCGATACCCTCGATAAACTAGGGTTCTGGAACCATTGTAAAGTTCTTCACTGATGCGATATCCAGGAATATTGACTAAAGTGCTAACCATATTGCTAACTAAATCCAGAGAATTTCTAGATTTAGTATTCCCATATTTCTGAAAATTATTTATAGCATTTCCTAATTTAATGAAGTGTAAATGATAAACTCACCCCTATTAATTACGCCGATATTTCTCAACATTTGTGAGAGTATTCACTCACGTTTCTCTAACCTTAATTAGTTCTTCATTAACTTTCAATACACCTCTTGTGTAAATCATTTTTGTCTCACGCATTCCCCTTTATCCGTTCCCGCAAGGTAGGCGCAAATAAGAACTTTTGTAAGAGGTCTAATAAAGAGAATATTAAGAGCAAACTTTTCAAGTAAGTAAGTTGGTACAACAAAACCAAACTATGTAAAGAAAGATAAACTAGATTAAAACCCTCTTCCCTTCTGTCTTATTCCAACGACAAATTTTTACACCGAGCTACTTATGTCTGACACCTCATTTGCTTAGGAAATGTCATATAAATAGAGAAAATATTTACACCGGAATTTCAATGATAAACTCTGTTCCCTCACCGAGAATAGAGTTACAACTCAACTTCCCATTATGAGTTTCTTCAACGATTTGACGAGCGATCGCTAATCCTAACCCTGTGCCTTTACCGACAGATTTTGTCGTAAACAAATGGTCGAAGACTTTATTTTTAACCTCTTCTTTCATACCCTTACCATTATCACTTATATAAATTTTGATAGTATTATCTTCTATCGAAGTCTTAATGATAATCCTGTTAATATTGGCTTGAATTTCCTCAAAGTCATGTCCTATATTAGACTCATCTAAGGCATCAATTGCATTAGCGATTATATTCATAAATACCTGATTTAATTGCCCAGGAAAACATTCTACTTGAGGTAAATTACCGTAGTTGGTGACAACTTCAATAGCAGGACGTTGTTCATTGGCCTTCAGACGATGTTTCAAAATTAAAATTGTGCTATCGATTCCTTGGTGGATATTGAAAGGCACTTTGTAGTCTTGATCGGCACGCGAGAAAGTTCTCAAACTAGTGCTGATATTTTTTAGCCTGTCACACGCCATAGACATGGCATCAATTATCTTAGGCAAGTCTTCTAAGCTATAATCCAAGTCAATATCTTCAGCATGGTTTTTAATTTCATCATTTTTGTGGGGAAAACTTTCTTGATAAAGCTTTAAGTGTTCAACAATATCAGTCACAGTAGGTTTAGCCTGTTTGAGACTGGCAGCAATAAAACCAAGAGGATTATTCATTTCGTGAGCCACACCAGCAACTAAGTTGCCCAGTGCTGACATTTTTTCGCTTTGAACAATTTGTAATTGGGCGTTTTGTAAATCGTTCAATGCTTGTTGCAAATCAAGTGATTTTTGCTGCAAGGCAAGTTCCGCTTGTTTGCGTTCGGCTTCAAGCCGCGCCCTTTCGCTAATATCTCGCATCACAACGACTGCACCGAGTTTGTTACCCGAAGAATCGAAGATCGCTTGTCCGCTAGCTAACAAAATTCTCTTAGAACCATGCTTCGGTGCAATTACCATTTCAGCGTTTTCGACTATTTCCCCTTGCAAGGCGCGAAACAAAGGAATTTCCGTGGTTGATAGAGGTGTTTGCCCATCTGGTTGATAGAGATCGAAATGTTCTGTCCACTGTTCTGCTGGTAATGATTCTACTGGTAAGCCATGAAAGTCACGAGTTGCTTTGTTAAATAAAGTCAATTTGCCACTAGCATCACAAACAACAATCCCATCAGTAATATTGTGAATGATGGCATTCAAAAACTCTCGTTCTTTGGCTAGAGATTCTTCAGCCTGTTTGCCATTGCTAATATCAATCACTACCCCATCCCAGATGATTGCCCCATCGGCTTGTAGCTCTGGCCGAGCCGCAGATTGAATCCATTTCACGGTTCCTGAAGGCAGGATAATCCGCCATTCTTCCTCAAAGGGTGTGAGATTTTGGACAGAGTAGGCGATCGCTTGGGCAATAGCTGGGCGATCGTCAGGATGATTCATATCATAAAGGCTATGTGTTCCTGACATCACCAACTCTGGCTCTAACTCATACAAGTCGAAACAGCCAGAACTAACGTAGGGTGTTGAAGTTGAACCATCTACCTCCAAACGGAATTGGTACACCATCCCAGGAATATTATTTGCTAAATTTTGGAAGCGGATTTCACTAGCCTGCAATTTTGCTAGAGATTGTGCCAATTGTTGGGCATAGTTCCGAGAATTTTGGTAAATTCGGGCATTTTCCAAAGAAATTGCGGCTTGAGTACACAGTAAGTTCAGCAGTTCGACGCGATCGCTTGTAAAGGCTCCCGTTGCCAAATTATTTTCTAGGTACAATACGCCCAGCAATTTACCCTGATGCAAAACTGGGCTGCACAAGATACTCTTGGGCTGCTGTTGCTGAATATACGGGTCATTGAGTAGTTGCGGATGCACCGTGGCATCAGTAATTACTACTGATTGTAAGTTGCGTTTGACATTATTAATTAAGCCAACTGGCACATCAACTGAGTCTTCAACAGGCTGTGGGTTGAGCAACATCGAGTAAAAATCGACGGCAGCCTGATTCTGTACACCGCTCAGGGAAAGCTGTGCTAACGCCTGAACTAGCAACCGATCTGACTCCAAAAGCATGAATACACATTTATCGGCTCCAGCATTTTCAATGACAATATGCAGCAAAGCTGAAAGCAGCTTTTCGAGTTCAATTTCCCCAGAAAGGGTTTGGGAAGCTTTGAGAATGGTAGCTAAATCTAAAGCAACAGAGACGCTGCTATTATCGGAAGTGGCGGAACTGGTGGAGGTGAGACTCCCCAATGTGAAGATAGTTTCGTTAGTTGAGAGGGGAGAACGGGTTTGCTCTAAGATGGGGGCGAGGAGTTGGGGATAGCGTCGTTCCAAGTCGGCGACTTTGGTTTTAGCGCCCCAACGAGCATAGCCATAGTAGGCTTGGGTCATATATTCCTGGCCAATGCGCTGTTTACCCCAGTCGAAATACAACTTAGCGGCCAGTTCATTGGCAAGTGCTTCTTCTTGGGTGTAACCGTGGTCTTTAGCTAGAGTTATGGCGCGATCGTACAAATCTATTGCCTCTGATTTCTGCCCTAACACTCGGTATCGGTCGGCTTCAACTAAATAAAATTTGTGCAGGTAATTTTCTGGAGCATGGTCAGCCCACTTTTTCATTTTTTCCTGATTTTTAGCCACCCGTTGCAGAATGTGTTGCTGTTGTGCCTCACAAACCTGAGAATAGATTGCCAGATTGGCTAGAGAATCATAGGTGTAGCAGAGCGGAACTATGAATAAGCCTGTAGCACCACCTATATAATTTTCAGCAGCGATCGCCGCTGACACCGCCAACTCAAACTTGCCAAACATGTAACACAGACCAAGTTGGTTGGCATAAAAATAATACAGCGCAGTCTGATCGCCCGATCGCTGGAGGGCTGGCACAATTTCCTCTCGATTAAAGGCATTTCCAGTCAGCTGCCAAGGTTCAGCAGAATCGCCAAGCATATTCAAAATTGGTTGCTGAAAAACGGTCAGATGACTGGTAAGACCTTCTTGGTTGAGCTGCTTGAGCTGATCTCGGAAAGCAGCACTCTCTCGGCTAAGATCGCTTAATTCTTTGCCCATAAACCAACAGTATGAGATGTAAATGAATCCGCAAATGGCAGCCGATTCTAAATCTCCCGTTTCCAATCCAACTTCGTAGCCTTCCCGGAGAAACGGTAAGGAGTTCTTGAGCGGCTCTTTCCAATGCCACACGCAACAGTAAATTCCGACATAGACTCTGGATTTCAGTTCTTTGGCATTGAAATGTTCCAGCAACAAGTGTGCTAGTTGTGCAAACTCATAGCCAGAGTCAATCTCTCCTGTCATCCCACAAAGTATCATTCCATAGTAGCCATAGCCAATTGCCGAAAATGAACTATTGCCATATTGAACGGATAAATTGACCTGTTCGAGAACAATAAATGGTAACAGCGCTGGAGTGACAACAAAGGCAGCAGCAGAGACAGTGGCAAGAATCCGTACAACTGCTAATTTGTTAGGATCTGTCATTTGGGGCAAATTGATTAAATCCAGCGGTTGCCTTCCAGCCAAAATGGATTTAGTCGTCTCGAATGCTTTGGCAATATCTGATTGACTGGGTTGCTTTGGCAGGCTGTTTCCTAAACGCTCTACACTCTTGAGGGCAATCTCTACTGCTTCTATAAATTGATGTTGGGCTTGAGCTGCTTGAATTTGAACTTCATAGACCTTAATCGTATCCAACAAGTTTTTAGAGTGTTCTGTAATGATTGCCGCCAATTGTGTCATCTGCTCAAAGTTGCCGCTCAAGTAAGCGGCTTCAGTGGCAGCTTCGTAGAGGGTTAAGGTTAACTCATACTGCGTTTGCCACATATCCTCAGCTAACAAGGCGATGCCCGTAGTGCAATACTCAAATGCGGCTGTATAGGCAGTTGCGGCTCTGGCTTTTTGTCCAGCTTTCAGATTGAGTTGGGCGAGTTCTATTTGCTCAGATAAATCGGCAATTAGGGATTTGCCGATATTAAGTTGGTTAACGATTTCAAATAATTTTTCGTCTTGTTTGGCAACAGGCGTATGAGTCAGTAATAGTTGCCCAATTTTGAGGTGAGCGATCTGTTTTTGTTCGCCTGGAATCAGGAAATAAGCAGCTTGCTGGACGCGATCGTGCAAGAATTTGTAAACCGTCATTTGTCCTCTCTTACAAAGTTCTGATCGGAGGAAATCTCCGCTCAGACTTTGCGCTTTGTCACTTGTCATTTGCAAATGACCAATCACCAATGAGGAATCCTGATAAAACTTGTAAACTTCATTGGTAGGAATGATAAATCCTTCTTGCAATGCTTTCCACAAGTCTGAAGCGGTTTCTGTCTGCGACTTTTCATAAACGATCGCTAACGTCGCCAAATCGAACTGATTGCCGATACAGGCTGCCAGTTTCAGAACATTTTGAGTGATGTCGGGCAATTTTTGAAGTTGTTGTGCCATAAATTCCACCACATCATCAGTGAGAGCAAGCGATCGCACTTGTGCTACATCACACTGCCAAAAACCAACCTCCCAATTAAAGGTAATCAGCCCATCCTCATATAGCGCTTTCAAAAACTGAGTTGTGAAAAAAGGATTGCCTTTGGCTTTTTGATAAACCAACTCTGTTAACGGTAATGCTTGTTCAGTTGCACAACTGAGCGAATCGGCGATTAAATGGTTGACATCTACTTGACTTAAGGGCAATAAAGTCAGAGTGTTGACGCAAGAAGATTCCTTTTTGATTTCATCTAGCATCAACATGAGTGGATGAGCTGCAAACACCTCGTTATCACGGTATGCGCCAATAATGAATAGATAACCGCCATTGCTCTGGGACATCAACAGCTTCAGTAAATTGAGCGATGCCGAGTCTGCCCACTGCAAATCATCGAGAAACATCACCAACGGATGCTCTGGTGTGGTGAAGACTTCAATAAACTTCTGGAACAGCAGATTGAAACGGTTCTGTGCTGCACTGCCCGATAGTTCAGCGATGGGAGGCTGTTTGCCAATCAGCTGCTCTAGTTCAGGAATTACCTCGATCAGAAGTTGTCCGTTCTCCCCAACTGCCGCTAAAATTTTGTTCTGCCATTGCTTTAGCTGAGTATCGCTTTCACGAAGCAACTGTCCGATTAGGTCACGAAAGGCTTGTACAAAAGCAGACAGAGGAATGTTGCGGTTGAACTGGTCGTATTTGCCCTTGATGAAGTAGCCGTTCCAGCGCACAATCGGTTTATGCACTTCATTGACGACTGCGGTTTTGCCAATACCAGAGAAACCTGCCACTAGCATCAGTTGGGAGCCACCATTGGCCACATAACCAAATGCTTCTAATAGTGTCTTTACCTCCGATTCCCGCCCGTAGAGTTTTTCGGGTATGAGAAAGCGATCGCTGATATCGCGCTGTCCTAAATCAAACCAGGTGTGTTTGCCTGTTTCTCGCCACTGTTCTAAGCAGATAACAAGGTCATGTTTAAGTCCTAGCGCACTTTGATAGCGATCTTCGGCGTTCTTCGCCATCAGTTTGCGGATAATTTCGCCCAGCATCAAGGGCAATTCGGGGTTGAAATCACACAGGGAGGGTGGAAGTTTCGCAATGTGGTAATGCACCAACTCCATTGGTTCATGGGATTCAAAGGGCAATTTTCCACTCAGTAATTCAAAGAAAGTCACACCTAAAGAATAGAAGTCACTGCGGTAGTCAATGCCTCTGTTCATCCGTCCGGTTTGCTCTGGCGACAAATAGGCTAGCGTTCCCTCTAGTCCATTGAGGCTCTGGATTTCCTGGGTTTCTCGTGGTAAGAGCGAGGCAATACTAAAGTCAATCAGCTTGATTTGTTTCGTGTCAGGGTGAATCAGGATGTTGGCTGGCTTGATGTCTTTGTGAATGACGCGCTGTTGATGTAACTGGTGTAAAATGTCTAGTAGTTGCAGAGCAATGGGTAAAAATTGCTCTAATGTCAGTGTTTTTCCTTGAGTAAATTGCCGCAAGGAAACACCACCAAAGTCTTCCATGACTAGGGCATAGCCATTATGATGGGCTTCCAGGCTGTAGGGTTTGATAATGCCAGGAATATCTAGGTTTTTAGCGATCGCATATTGGTTGCGAAACTGTAGTAATTCAGTAAAAGTTGGGTATTCTCGTTTTAAGAGCTTGATGACAACTGGTAGGCGTTGGCGAAGCCCACCGTTCGCGTAGCGTCTCGTAGAGAAGGTATCGCATTCTCGAATTGCCCGATACACTTGAGTACGAGAACCTGAATAAAGTTGCTCGATGATTTGGTAGCCAGCAATCTTTAAAGTTCCATCAACTTTTGCGCTCATAAATTTTTACGAAAATCTCTTTATACTAGTGTTATAATTCCCACTACCATATCTTGGTTAACAAGCATTCAAAAAGTTACATTGGATATGGAGCACTGGAGGCAAAGATTAGGAATGCAAACACCTTCATGTAGATATGTCCATCGCTTTTTGGTGATTTACCCAAGTAGCATCAGAACTCCGTCAAAGAGTTTTTGATCTGACAAAGAAAGGCATGAAGCAACAGCAAAGAAGTATTAATTTAGTTGGTGAGTGGCAATAACTTGTGCAGACATAGTTTTACCAGTACCGCTCATCCCAGAAAATAATGCCGTAATGCTCAAGCCGCGAGTACTTTTATTGGCAAATCTCCATTTTTCATAACCCGTTAAGTATCTAAGTATAAATAAACTAAGAGTTTATTTTATATTTAATTATGTCTACCTACTTAGTCGCTGTTGTTTGTGTAGTAATCGTTTCAAGTGGCTCTGGTATCTAGCGCGATCGCATTTTTCAGTAACTATGTCCTACTCCAAGCAATCATATTGACTGCGCTATTTTATGGTTTAAACTCAAATATTTAGCTGATAAAACTGGTCAAACAATTTATCAAATAAAGCATATTATGTTGTCAAATTATTTAGCTCCGTAATTAAAAGTCAAGACGTTATCATGTTTGGCGCTTAGTTGTTTGGCGCGCACAGGACTGTATAGCCGCGCCATTGCTTATGATAGTTGCGTAAGTCCTGTTAAAAATCAAATAGAGTTCCTAATTTTTACTATTTGAATTTAGATTTAATTGGGTGGCAATTCCAAACTCATTTCACCCAACAATCCCTTGCGAAAATCTGTTAAAAGTTGCCTTGCTGCTCGCTCTACATCACCTTTGTAACGATGCTCTGCTAAAGCGTGTAAATAGGTATCTCCGGTGTCTGATGTTGAATCGAGTTGGTAGCGGGACTGTAATGGTTTTTTTGGTAATAAATCTCCTGCTACAGCTTCTAAATAGTTGAGTAAATCCACTAAGGCTGCTGCTACTAACTGGTTATCGTAAGATGCTTCACCGATATCATCACAAATAGCTAATTTCAAGGCTGCATCTTGGTCTTCTAATCTTAGAGGAATGACACCAGGAGCATCTAGCAATTCTAAATGTTCTGAAATTCGCACCCAGCGTAGTTGGCGAGTTACCCCAGGGCGGGCTGCACTTTCCACGACTCGCTTTCCTAACAGGCGGTTAATTAAAGCTGATTTACCGACATTGGGAAAACCAATCACCACAGCCCGCACTGGACGGGGTAACATCCCGCGATCGCTTCTTCTTTGATTAACTTCTACCCCAGCGGCTTGCGCTGCCCGCGCTACTTCTGCTATACCTTTACCATGTTGAGCGTTGGTAAAATAGGGGACTTCTCCTTGACGTTTAAACCAATCAATCCATAGCGATCGCATTTGTGGTGTAATCATATCTACTCGGTTAAGTATCAACACCCGTGCCTTACCTTCTACCCACTCACCTATTTGGGGATGGTGAGTCGCTAAGGGAATCCGAGCATCTCGTACCTCAAACACCACGTCTACGCGCTTCAGCTGTTCTTTGAGCTTCCTTTCAGCTTTCGCAATGTGACCTGGATACCATTGAATCAGGTTTAATCTATAGTTTTGAGTTATAGCCATAGTTAATTACCAAATAAATTATTATCGCTTATCAATTATCATTCACTATGGCTTGATGTAAAATCAGACGGTTGCCATCAGGGTCATAAGCATATATTTCTCTGCCGTGGGAAGCAATGGAAATGTCTCCTGGTGGAGGATAGCCCAAAGCAGTTAGGTAAGCGATCGCATCTTCTAAGTTATTCACCTCTAAACACAAACTTATCTTACTTTTGGCAATCGCTTCAAATTCCGATTCGTTTGTGTTTTTTGGTTTAAAAATACCTAATCGCATACTAACTAAATTAAACTCAGCATAGACGTTCGGAACCAAAGGAACCGGCTTTTGCTCCAGCAATTTGGTATAGAAATTCACTAAATTCTCGAAATTAACCGATGCTATGGTGACAAATGCGTTAATGTATTGAACAACCATATGAGCTTGAAGTTATTTAATTTTTTTGAGACTCTCACTTTTCTAAAGTTCTTAGATTCAGCACTTGCGGCGGTGTCGAATCTGGTGGATAAATCACATCTATACAAAAATCTGCTGTAAATTTAAAACAAAACCAGGGAGAACATCTTCACCCGATAAACTTGTGGGAGATTGTAAAACTTCCGGTGCAAGATTTAGGCGATAAATTATTACTTGTTTATCTTTAGGATTAATTAACCAACCCAGTTGTAAACCATTTGCTAAGTATTCCACCATTTTGGCTTTAGTATCTTCCACATCATCAGTTTCAGAAACCAATTCCACTGCAAAATCAGGACACAAAGGGAGAAATTTCTTTCTTTGTTCTGGGGTAAGAGCATCCCATCTTTCTATGCTGATCCAAGAAGCATCAGGGGAACGAGTTGCCCCATTTGGCAATTTAAACCCAGTAGAAGAATCAAAAGCTTTTCCCAAATTATTTTGATTGCTCCAAAACCATATCTGACCTAATAAATCAAAATTACGGTTTCCCGTTTCTCCCCCAGTCGGTGACATGATAATTAATTCCCCTTCAGCAGTTAACTCTAGTCGTAATTCTTTATTCACGGCTACAATTTGTGCAAATTCCTCATCAGTAAATTGCAGATTAGAAGGTAATTGTAAGGTTAAAGCAGTCATAATTAATTGCGCTCCACAAAAATCCTAGTTGCATCAAACCCATGTGCTGCTAATAGGGAAGATTTAGCCTCTACTTCTACTTTAAGAATTCCCCCCAACAAATGCCCCATTGTTTTATTTTTTAAGACAATTTTGGGGTAGGTAATAGGGGTGAGAGACTGAATGAGAAAACAAAATCTCTAGTATAGTGTTATGTCAACCACCACATACGTACACTAATTTTTGTATTCCAGACTATCCGTTGCCATTCTTTCTCATGATGTAAACTAGGTTTATCCCATGAGAGAAAATAACCTCTCGATTTTGTGGTTAGTCTTGTAAAGGTGTCGATTGCCAAATTATTTGACCACTTGACAAATTAATGTCTTCAAATATATTTAACTTAAAACCCTTACTTGATAAGGGTTTTACTATTTTAGCCTGAAAATAGGCTACTAGAGGCTTGTTGCCAAAATACCTGTCCTCTTTTGGGATTTTGACAAAATATCTGTCCTTTCTTCAAAAACGCTGTGAGCCTACATTTTTATAAAAATTGACAAAATAAATGTCCCTGAAATAGTACAATACAACTACGTTTGTATTAAACAATTATGTAAAAATGCTGAACGATCATACCAATAGCGATCAAGAGGCAGAAAAGGATGAGATTGTGACGGAACTCTCAGCAGATGATAGGCATTTGCTGGATCTGATTCAGCAATTACTAGAACCGTGCGATCGCATCACCTACGGAGAAAAACAAAGGGAAGTAGCAGCCAAACTAGGCAAGTCTGTGCGGACGGTACGGCGGCTAGTAAAAAAATGGGAACAGGAGGGTTTAGCTGCACTCCAAAGCACGACACGGGCTGATAAAGGTAAACATCGAATAGATTCTGATTGGCAGCAGTTCATCATCAATACATATAAGGAAGGCAATAAAGGTAGTAAGCGAATTACTCCCCAACAAGTTGCGATCAGAGTACAAGCAAGGGCGAGTGAATTAGGACAAGAAAAATACCCCAGCGATCGGACTGTGTATCGAGTTCTACAACCAATTATTGAGGAGCAAGAGCAAAAAGCGAGTATTAGAAATCGGGGTTGGCATGGTTCTCGATTATCAGTTAAAACCCGTGATGGCAAAGACCTATCTGTGGAATACAGCAACCATATATGGCAGTGTGACCACACTCGTGTAGACCTATTGTTGGTAGATCAGCATGGTGAACTTTTGGGTCGTCCTTGGCTGACAACAGTTGTAGATACTTATTCTCGTTGCATCATTGGCATAAACTTGGGTTACGATGCACCAAGTTCGACTGTTGTGGCATTGGCATTGCGTCATGCAATTTTACCAAAGCAGTATGGGTCAGAATATGGACTCCATGAAGATTGGGGAACCTACGGCAAGCCAGAACACTTTTATACTGATGGCGGTAAAGATTTTCGCTCAAACCATTTGCAACAGATAGGTGTGCAGTTGGGGTTTGCTTGTCATTTACGCGATCGCCCAAGTGAAGGTGGTATTGTTGAGCGTCCTTTTGGCACTTTTAACACCGATTTATTTTCCACTTTCCCAGGATATACAGGGTCAAATGTACAGGAGCGTCCAGAGCAAGCTGAAAAAGAAGCTTGTCTTACTTTGAGGGAATTAGAACGTCTGCTGGTGCGCTACATCGTGGACAAATACAACCAACGTATTGATGCTCGATTAGGTGATCAAACTCGTTATCAACGTTGGGAAGCAGGGTTAATTGCTTCTCCTGATGTAATTTCAGAAGAAGAATTACGTATCTGTCTGATGAAGCAAACTCGACGCTCAATTTACAGAGGTGGGTATCTGCAATTTGAAAATCTGAGTTACCGGGGAGAAAACTTGGCAGGTTATGCAGGTGAAACCGTTGTACTGCGTTATGACCCTAAAGACATTACAACTGTGTTGGTTTACCGCCAGAAGGCTAATAAAGAAGAGTTTCTAGCCAGGGCATTTGCTCAGGATTTGGAGACTGAGCAATTATCTCTGGATGAGGCTAAAGCTAGTAGTCGCAAGATTCGGCAGGCAGGGAAGATGATTAGTAATCGCTCAATGTTGGCAGAAGTGCGCGATCGCGAAACCTTCGTTCCTCAAAAGAAAACTAAAAAGGAACGCCAAAAGGCAGAACAGACCATAGTTCAAAAGGCTAAACAACCATTAACAGTTGAACTAGAAGAAGAAATTGAAGTGGCATCTGTTGACAGTGAGGCAGAATACCAGATGCCGGAAGTCTTTGATTACGAACAAATGCGCGAAGATTACGGGTGGTAGAAAATGACTTCAAAACAAGCTCAAGCAGTTGCTCAACAGTTGGGTGACATTCCGGTAAATGATGAAAAATTACAAATAGAAATTCAACGATTGAACCGGAAGAGTTTTATTCCCCTGGAACAAGTGCAAATTCTCCATGATTGGTTAGACGGGAAGCGGCAATCAAAACAATCTGGTCGTGTTTTGGGAGAGTCAAGAACGGGTAAAACAATGGGCTGTGATGCTTACCGACTCAGGCATAAGCCCAAACAAGAAGCGGGAAAACCCCCAACTGTGCCTGTTGCTTATATCCAAATACCTCAAGAGTGCAGTGCTAAGGAGTTATTTGCAGCAATTATTGAGCATTTGAAGTATCAGATGACAAAGGGAACGGTAGCAGAGATTAGAGACAGAACGCTGCGAGTTCTCAAGGGGTGTGGAGTGGAAATGCTGATTATTGATGAAGCTGACCGCTTGAAACCCAAAACTTTTGCTGAAGTGCGAGATATTTTTGACAAGTTGGAAATTGCAGTGATTTTGGTGGGTACTGACAGATTAGACGCTGTAATCAAGCGAGATGAGCAAGTTTATAACCGTTTTCGTGCCTGTCATCGGTTTGGTAAGTTTTCTGGTGAAGATTTTAAGCGAACTGTGGAGATTTGGGAAAAACAAGTTTTAAAACTGCCAGTAGCTTCTAATCTTTACAGTAAGACAATGCTGAAAACCTTGGGTGAGGCAACAGGAGGTTACATTGGATTGCTGGATATGATTCTTAGAGAATCAGCAATCAGGGCATTAAAAAAAGGATTATCAAAGATTGATTTAGAAACCCTGAAGGAAGTAGCAGCAGAGTACAAATAATGGAAGCCCCAGAGATTCAACCTTGGCTGTTTCAAATAGAACCTTTAGAGGGAGAAAGTTTGAGTCACTTATTAGGGCGTTTTCGACAGGCAAATGATTTAACGCCTACTGGGTTAGGTAAAGCCGCAGGACTTGGGGGAGCGATCGCCCGATGGGAAAAATTTCGGTTTAATCCCCCACCGTCTCGCCAGCAATTAGAGGCATTGGCTAAGGTTGTAGAGGTTGATGCTGATAGGCTAGCGCAGATGTTACCGCCTGCTGGGGTGGGGATGAAGCTTGAGCCGATTCGGTTATGTGCAGCTTGTTATACTGAGTCGCCTTGTCACAAGATTGAGTGGCAGTTGAAGGTAAAGCAGGGGTGCGATCGCCACAAGTTAACATTACTTTCGGAATGCCCAAACTGTGGGGCTAGGTTCAAAATTCCAGCATTGTGGGTTGACGGTTGGTGTAGTTCCTGTTTTCTACCTTTTGGAGAAATGAGAAAATCACAGAAGATTATTTAGCAGCGATCGCTCGCGTTCTACAACTCCAGCAATAGTGAGAAGTTTTATAGTAAAAGCTTGACATAAATCGCACGTTGCTAGCAGTAATTTATCTATTCATTTATGTCAGGAATGCCAAGGCGTTGATATAATTCTTCCTGCTTAGGATAGAGGAAAGAGTCTTTATAAGTTTTGTGGGTTTGTGCAGCTAACTCTTTTAGCACATTATTAAATGTTTTTTGTCCTAAATTTTGAAGGACTTGAGATAAGTGAATTCCTTCTACCAGATGAGGTTGTAAACGTTCTAGCTCACCTATTGAAAGTATTTGCCAATCAAGATTAATGATGCCTTCATTTCTTAATAAATCATTAATATGATTACGAAACCAATCACTATTAATTAGATACACTTCCTCAAGAGAGACTAATACAGGCTTGAATTTGCTACATCCGTAAAATTTTTCAAGACCAGGCAATTTTTTTTGACAAGCTTTTATAAATTCATCTAATTGCTTCAAACCTTTTATTACTTGCTTCAAACTTTCATTTATGTCTTCCTCGGTAGCCATAGTCTTAGCATCTTTCTTTAACTTAACTGCCTTGCATTCAAAAAGAATAGTCATACTACCGTCAATAATTGCGTAGTCTGGCTTCTTGCCACTATAGGAGCTACTTATTTGATTCTCATCAAAAATTAGCTCAGAAGTAATACAATTATTTAATACAATCCCTAAATAATTTTCTAAAACATGACCAAAGTAATCGGAAAAGATATTAGTAAATTTATTAAATAGCTGGTAGTATATACCAATACAATTTCTTCTATCTATTAAATCAGGTATAGGCGCACTTATAATATTATTACCATAATCTGTAAATCCTGTACCTCTACAAGGATAGATTATGGGAAATTCTAAGAGTGGACTTATATCATACATTTTAAAACGACGGTCTCCTGCTTGTCGCTTTTCATAGAGGTTAGTTAACTGCTTTTGATCGCCTGCTATCTGACTAATAGCTAGAGATATACCCTGCTCATCTGGAATATTAATTCCCTTTATACGCGCTTGACGTACTATATCATCCAGCGAAAAAGTTGAATATTGGCGTAAATATGAAGATATAACGACCATCAAATTGATAAACTCAGGAACAGATACACCATTGAGATTCTCAAATTCTTTAATCAAATCAAACTTAGGTACTCCTTTCTTGCCAACTAAAGTAGGAGGAATTTCATGATATAGGAATATTGGTCTAGTAAATTGGCTATACTTAGAAATATTAAAGGGGAATTGCTGGTTTACTACTCTAATTAAGAGAAATATAGGATTGGAGGCATTGAAATCAGTGTGTAAGTCATTATCGAAAATTATTGGATCTATGCTCTGATATTTCCAGATAAGATTAATAAGTTTAGTTAGATTTCCTGAAGATATACCTTTTTTTTGCTGTATATTTTTGCTTGGCAGCGAGAATCTAATAGCAAATAAAGCTGCTCCTGCAATTACAAAAGGATGTTCTGCTGTTTTTCCATAAATATGTAACGAGTGTAAAATGTCTCCCAATCTAAATTTTCTGAATTCAGAACCTATTTTAGATTCAAACTTATCCAAATCATCTAAAGTGTTAATTTTCATCTTTTATTAACTTTTTTCTGTAACTGTTTTTCTGAATCTTCCCAATCACGTAGATAAGCTGACATGAAGCACTTAAACAACTTACCGTGATTGGGAACGAGTAAATGCACCAATTCATGAACAATCACAAACTCGCCTAGTTCTTTTGGTAAGTCTAACAGTTCAGTATTCAAGGTTAAGCGTCCTGTAGTGGAGATAGAAGCCCACTTGCGCTTCATAGGACGCAGTTGAATTTGGTTGATTGTAACTTGAATGCGATCGCACCATTCACCCACAGCATTTTTTAGTTCTTGTGCATCTTTCCAGTGTGGCTTATCGTTAGTTGAAATTATCATTAGACTTGTTCTAATTTCAGTAATTTGTAAATAATTTCAATCGTTATCCAAAAACGTTGTAATGGAGTTAACTATAAGCATATTAACTTGCATAAGCTTGACTCAGCAGCGTAAAAAGTTTATCAACAACTGCTGTTACTTGATCCAAATCATCGATTTCAGCAAAAATTGCAAAAGTCACTTCTTTCCGCAACTCTCTTAATTCTGCTTCACTAGTTCGCCAATTGGGATACTCGATGAAGGCTTGTTTAATTTGATTACTCACGGCTTCAGGATTATTAACGCCTGCATCCTGTAGGGTTTGAAAGACAAAAAACGTTAAACTATCAAAGCCTCGCCTAGCCTGTTCTTTCTTACGCTGCTCATTTTGGGTAATTTCTTCCAGTAGTGTCTCTAAAGATTCTTGAGTATTACTCTGGCGGTTCTCAAAATTTTCTTGAACGGTTTTGGCTCGTTCTGCCATTGCTATGAGGAAAGGGTCATCGGGGTTTTCGTCGGCAGCTTTTGCAATACTTTTGATGAGGTTGATGACTTTGGTGGTTTCTCCCCCTTGTTTGGCTTTGATGACTTCCAGGGTTTGAGCATTGATTTCAACGAAATCTGTTACAGTTGCGATCGCAGTTGTGCCAATATGTTTTTGTACGAGTTCATCGGTCTTGCGCTGCAATGCTTTATCGACGTAAACCCTTTTGCTGTAAGCTCTGCGGATTACTTCATAGATAGAGGACAGGGTAGCATAGTCGTCCATGTACGGGCGCAGAAAAGCATCAGGAGAGATAATTTCATAGAGCATTTCTAGCTCTTTATAAGCTTTAAAAAAGGCTTTTCTGCGTTCTTGATCACGAAAATTCTCAATGATATCATCTACGTCTTTATCGTTGAAATTGTGTTGAATCAAGCTCAAATAGGTTGGGGCTAACTGCTCCATTTTGTTTTTGAACAAGGTTTTGAGCAAGTGCAAATCTTTGATAATGGCATTAATCTCTTCGCTGTCGAAAGCAAGGGCTTTTTCTAGTTTGTCGAAAATACCCACAAAATCCAGCACAAAACCATGTGGTTTCACCATCTCCTGCGCTTCGCTTTCATAGGGGCGGTTTACACGAGCGATCGCTTGTAACAAGGTATGATCTCGCATGGGTTTGTCGAGATACATAGCATAGAGCAGAGGAGCATCAAACCCAGTCAGCAGTTTCTCGGTAACAATCAGTATTTTGGGATATTCCCCAAATTTGGTGAAGTTTTTACGAATTTGCTTTTCGGTTTTGTCATCGATGTGGTGGGCTTTGAGTTCTTGGGTATCGTTATTGTTTCCCGTATAAACAACTGCGGAGTATTCAGCAGGCAAATATTTATCTAAGGCTTGTTTATATTTAGCGCAGGCGGGACGGTCAACAGCGACTAAAAAGGCTTTATAACCAAGTGGTTCAACGTTTTGGGTGTAATGCTTGGCGACAGATTTCGCTACCTCATCTACTCGTTGGTCAGCTTTGAGGAAGTTTTTTAAATTGACGGCACGATCTAGAATTTTATTTAGCTCGGCAATATCATTAATGCCTTCGGTTGCTGCCAAGTTAAGAAATTCCTCTTCCATGATTTGGCTTGGTACAAGCATCTTGTTGGGAGCAACATTGTAGTAAAGAGGTAATGTTGTTCCGTCTTCGATACTTTCGGCAATAGAATATTTATGCAGATAGCCCTGTTCGTCATCTGTACCGAAGGTTTTAAATGTGCCTTTACCGTAGCTAGTTTTATCTACGGGTGTGCCAGTAAAGCCGATAAAGGTGGCATTAGGTAGTCCTGCCATCAAGAATGTTCCTAAATCACCCCCGGTGGTGCGGTGTGCTTCATCAATGAAAATATAAATATTTTTTCTCAGGTTAATCTTGGCGGGCATATCGCGGAATTTATGGATCATGGTAACGATAATGCCCCGATAATCATCTTTTAGTAGTTGATTAAGGGTGGTAATGCGATCAGCGTGTTGAACGTTATTCAGCCCCAAGTTACTGAGGTTCCTGAGCATTTGATCTTCCAGTTCGTTGCGGTCAATCATTAGCAAAATCGTCGGTTTATCGCTCTGTGGGGATTTAAAGAGCATTTCCGCCGTTTTAATCATGGTGAAGGTTTTACCACTGCCTTGGGTATGCCAGACAAGTCCTTTAGTGTGTTCAGGATCGTGACAGCGTTCAATGACATTCTCAACTGCGGTGGTTTGGTGTTGATGCAGAATAAATTTTTGCAGAGTTTCTTCTTTTTCTGCAAAGAGAATATAGTTTTGCAGGAGTTTGAGAATATAGTTAGGCTGACAAAAGCTCTTAATTTTTGCCTCTAGTTGACCGATTTGTTCTGCTTTCCAGTTAAAGATGTTGCGCCGTACAATATTCCATGTCACCCCGTAAGAAAAGCCAATAGCTTCGGTGGCGGTAAAAATCATTTGAGGGACGAATAACTCCGGGGTTTCGTCATGGTAGCGACGGATTTGGTCAATGCCTAATGCTATGGCTTCATCTTTAGTGGCGTTTTTGCATTCGATGACCAAGATAGGAATACCGTTGATCAAAAAAACTACATCTTCCCGTATGCCGTTTTTGCCATTATGAATATAGTATTCTTCGGTGATTTCGTAGGTGTTTGCGGTTAGGCTAGGGTCGTTATATTCAATCAGTTTTAGATCAAGTTCCCGATTTTCGGCAGCGTAGAAATATTTGCCTTGGTTACGGAGATAGGTGAGAAAGTCTCGATTTCCAAAGATGTCAGTAGGCAGGTTACTCAGTAGGGCAATAAGTACCCCTTGGGCTTCGCTGTACTTGGGGTTAAATTCGCGGACTTTTTGATAGAGGATATCGTTAAAATAGATAGAAGCTTGGGCAGCTTTGTCTTGAATCTTGCCACTGTGGTTATTAAAGCCTCTCCTGGTTTCGGCTTCGTGACGAGATACAAATTTCCAGCCGATTTCTTGGGCGTAAAGAATAATACGGCTTTGAACGGTCTTGTGTTCCCCTGGTTTGGGCATGATAGTAAATTTTAGGTTTAAGTTAATAAAAAAGCTTAATCTAGGTTGGTTTAGGTGGCTCTATATGTTTGTTGCGGACTATTGGAGGGCTTTTCTTGTTTTAGTTTTTCTGATCGCAGAAGTGGAGTTAAATATTGAGTTTGTAAATAATCCTGATTACGATCTAAAATTGTGGCGATCGCAGAAGAAGATAAGCTCTTCCAGCTACAAAGCTCTATAATGGCAGTTTTTACCTCATCATGATTTGAACGTCTACCCAGTTTTTGAATCTTAGTTCTTAACTGCTCAGGCATCTGTACAAGATAATTTTGACGCTCATCAGTCTTGGAATGGTCTTCCTGGTCTTCTAACGGTAGATTTATAACTAGCTGCTTATGCTCTTGATGTTGATTGTTATGTAGGGAGTGACTCCCTAGATTAGATTCCTCTGGCTTGGTTAACTCCCTAGATAAGCCGTTATCTAGGGAGTCACTTCCTAGATTAGATTTCTCTGGCTCGGTTAACTCCCTAAATAAGTCATTGTCCACTAATGCTGAAGCGAGAGTGTAGCAAGTAGCTGATCCTTTGCCTTGTTGTTCGAGTAGTCCAGCATCCCGTAAGCGTCTCAGGTGTTGACTGGCTGTGAGAGTATCAACATCATTGGTGACACGGTAAATCAAATTATTAATACTTCCAGCTTTTCTCAGCACGACCAATGCTTTGGCTTCATCATTGCTTAATCCATAGTCTTTAAATTGTTTCAGCCACTCAATATCTTCTGTGTCAAGCAGATGATGGGTGAAAAGGGTAACGTGAAAATAATCTCTATCTCGATTTGAAACAAACAGAGGTAGGGTCAAATTTGCTTCCAGCATTGTCTCTAGCATCACCTTTCCTCCAGATCCTTTCGTTTCTGCAATACCTACTTCATGGAGAACTGCGGCAATTTTTTCGTTACAGAGTTTTTGAGCCAGGTTGGTCAAGTTCATCTGTAGGTTTGAGAGAATAACCGGGATTACGAATTTCCAGACGATCAGAGAAACGAATAATCTGGACAGGACTCCGTTCTCGATAGTTACGGTGCATTAAGGCATTAACGATCGCCTCTCGGATAACTTTACGAGGAATAAGGGGGGTTTCTCGGCGGTGAATGCCATTTTCTGAAAGGTTGAAGGCTTTGGGAAGATCGTTAAGGATGAGGGTGGTTAATTTGGGAATGGCTAATAGTAGAGGTTCACGGATTTCGAGACTTTGATAACGCTTATCTGGATCTGAAACCCACTCTTTACCTTCTATAAGGATGTAGTCGATGCGGTGCATGGGAAAATAACGCCGCAGGGCGATTGCTTTCCCAAATAATATTAATCCAGCGATGGTAGGACAGTATTCTCCTTTTTGTGTTGGATGTCGGGCGATCGCATTTAGAGCATAGAGCAATTGCTGATCGTCAAAATTAAGTTCACTGGCATTGGAGTTTAGAGCTTGTCTTTCTCTGCGGTAAGTGGCGATCGCTTCTGGATCTAAATCGTCGAGGGTGGCATCTGGGAAAATTGTAGTGTCGTAGGTTTGGGCATTACGTTCTTGATAAAAAAGTTCAATATCTCTATCAGTGCATTTTTGATCTGTTGAAGCAATACGTCTAAATGCACCTTGGGGAAGTCCTCTTTTAGTAATATAGACAGGTTTTTCTGATGGTTGAACTTCTGGGATAAAAGCAACAATCACGATTTTTCCGTCTTTGTTAGCAGTTTCTGTTTGGGGACGAATAGTGATATTAAAGACTTCTCGGCATTGGGTGGCTAAATCTCGTTGTATTTTATCAGGATCTGCTATTCCTTCAATTTCATAATTATTGGTATCACTTTCTTCTGATGATTTGATACCAAGTATAAGATAACCCCCTCCTAGACTAGATTCATTAGAAAATGCGCTAATAGTTTCCCAGCAACTTTTACCAACCTCTGAGCATTTTTTTGCTTCTATTTCTACGCCTTCATCTTCGATAGTGAGGAGTTCCCAGAGTTCATCAAAGTTAAGCATTTTTATTAATCTCCTCCCTGTAGTTCGAGATTTAGGGTGGAAATATTAAGGTTATCAACTCGGATTTGGGCGGTCATGAGTTGATGGAGTAAAGTATAGAATAAGTCTTGTAATTGTTTTTTTATTAATAAATAGTTAGTAATTTGTGTGTCAAGCTTTGATAAAATATCAGCTATTTCTATCTGCTCATCTAAACTTGCTTGTGGGACAAGCATTCGCTGTAAAGTCCCTGAATTAATATTAAATTTTCCATCGGCTGTGCGAATTGCTTGGCCTGAAAGAAATGAAGTTCCGATATCAGTCCGTGTATATTCATCTAAAAAAGTAGGCAATAGTTTATCTTTATTAAGGCGAACCCGAATTAGGTATGATGCAAAATAGCAATCATTTCCAAGTTCATCTCGATATATTGAACATCTTCCCGAATTCTCTTTAGTGCCATTAGTCCTTACAAAAAGAAGATCACCATCAAGCAACTTAAGAGATTGAATTTCATTAGGCTTAGGCTGACCATACTTAAGATCAGATATATCTATATAACCACCAATTACATTAGGAATTCTTAAAACAGGTTTACCATCCTTATCGTAATCACATTTTACAGAAGTTCCATACTGAAATGATTCAGCAGTATCTTTAAGTTTAACAACATCCCAACTATGAGGAATAAAACCTATTTCAGTTTTCTTTTGCGGTTCACCACGAGTTCCTTCTGTGAATAGTTTCTGCATTAGAGCTTTTTTCAGTTCAGTTGTAAGGGTGATGAGTTGCTCTTGTTGTGCGATCGCATCCTGCACCAATGACAACACCCCCGCAATTTTTCGCTGTTCTTCTAGGGGAGGTTTTGGAAGATAAGCAGGTTCAAGGTCTTTTTTATTTAGTTGAGGTAAACAACCAGGCTCGGTAAACTTAATAAGATCAATTGTTAAGAAATAATGATATAAAAACTCTGGTATAAATTCTTCACTTGGAATCACAGCTATAAGATTCGGATCAAGAATTGCTATCTCTCCAAGTAAACGCTTTTTATTTGTTGCTATTGCAGCACCTCTTTTAGGGAAAATAATAGCTTTACGTGGGATACACTTCCCAAAATTAAATCTAGATGGATCTGGATAAAATTCAATATTAGATTTGGTTATAGTATATTTATTTACGTCTGAATTCATGTCAGAAACTTTAAGAGCTAGAACACGAGGAAAATCTGGATTTCTTGTGTCAATATTCTCAATCTCTTGAAATGATATTGAACTACTTTTTACCTGACATAACTTGCCTAATAGAACGAAATCCCAATTCTCTGGAATACAACTAATATCTGTTTGCTTTTTAGAGTCATTACAATTTATCTTCATATTTAAAAAAGCCTCAATCTCAATCTTTACCTAAACCTTCCCAAAACTTTTTTCAAAGCTTCATTAGTCGCTTCTGCTTCTTTCTCCAATACCTCCAACTCATCTAAAATCTCCGCAATCGGTCGAAACTCCTCCTCTTCCGCCACATGAATATAACGGGATGGCGAAATATTATAATCGTTACGGGCAATGTCATCCTTAGAAACAATGCAACTAAATTTATCCTCCTCCTGCCAACTTAAAAACGTGCTGGCAATACGCTCAATTCCCTCATCAGGAATGTAGTTTTTCGGATCGCCCTTGGCAAATACCAAACTTGCATTGATCAAAAATAGCTTACCTTGTCGTTCTTTGGGTTTAGCCCGATTCAAAAACAAAAGAACCCCTGGCGCAGAAGTGTTGTAGAACAGATTTTCTGGTAAATAAATCACTCCTTCAATCAAATCTTGCTCTACAAACCACTTCCTAACTTCCTTCTCTTTATTCTTATTGGCATTCCCCGAACCCCGTGACGCTGCACCTGTATCCAAAACGAACGATCGCCGCTTTTCCGGTTTTATCTAAAGATGCCGAAATATGCTGCACCCAACCCCAATCAGCCGATGAACCTGGATAACCTGCTCCCTTGGGGAAACGTCCCAACTCATCCCCGTCATAATCCTTCTCTATGAACCATTTTTGATTCCACATGGGATTAGCCACCACTCGCTCAAACTGAGCTAATTTCCCAGCTTGCATGAATTTTGGATGGCGAAAGGTATCCCCAATTTCGATTTTCCCCTCCATATCGTGGATAATCATATTCATGTTTGCCATTGCCCAAGTATTTCCCGTGTATTCTTGCCCATAAAGTTGCAAAGGTGCAAACTTTTCTGTTAAACCTTGGGATTCTTGCAATACCAACTGACACTTAATCAACAAACCCGCCGAACCACAACAGGGGTCATAAATCGCCATCCCTGGCTCTGGTTGCATAATCTTGGCCATGATTAGCCCCACTTCCTTGGGTGTGTAAAATTCCCCTGCTGACTGTCCCGAACCTTCGGCAAACTTGCGAATCAAATACTCATAACTGCGTCCAATGACATCTGGCTCTACGTCCTTTAACCCCAGACGCTTCTGTGAGATTTTTTCAATCAGGTTCGAGAGGCGATCGTCATCCAGGTCACGCTGTCCGTGAGTAGTGGCATTAAAATCAACGCGATTAATAATCCCATTCAATAAAGGATTAGCCTTAGCAATTTCGCGCAAATAATCCGTTAACTTCTCCCCAATCTTGTCCGAAAGCTTGCGAATCAAAGACCAAACTGGATCATCAGGATTCTGTGGTTGCAGTGGCAAATAAAACCTCACTAAATTATGATCCATTGCCACCAACTTAAACGCCTTGGCACGAGAACCTACCTTCTCGGCAATCCGATTTAGCTCATCATCGAACACATCACATAGTCGTTTAGTAAAAATCAACGGCAGAATAAAATCCTTATACTTCGCTGCTTCCTGCGCCCCGCGAATACTACAAGCGGCATCCCATATCCAGTTTTCCAGGGACTTATCCCCATTACCATTACGTTCAACCATCTATGTTTTCGTAGCTCCTTTAAGCTTTTAATTTTTGCTGTAGTTGCTGATAAATCTCATCCAACCACACCGGAATCACAGGCTGACCTTCATCCAAAGATGCGATCGCCTTTTTTCTGTCAAACTCCATAAGCTCAAGCGATCGCTCCTGTGCTTGGGACAACAACATAAACCGCTTACCTTTACCTGAAGTAAATAACTCCGGCTCTTGGTCTTTCAGCTTTTTCAGTGTGGTGCTGGCTATGTCAAAACTTAACCCCACAGATAGCCAATATGACATTGCAGCCAGTTCCAACAAATTAGACTTTGAGTAATAAATACTACGTCCTGTCCCAGTATCACTGATTACAGGAACAATCACCCCCCTCTCTCGCCAATACTGTAGCTGACGAAGGGTGCAGCCTGTGATTTCAGCAGCTTCCTTGCTTGTAAAAAATGTCTCCTGCATACAATTTATTTTACAGAAGACTTGTTTAATACAAATATGTTAGTATTAGACAATATTGTTTTAACCCGATGAGCCAAATCACTATTCAGTGTCGTCTTGTAGCCTCAGAATCATCACGCCACCAACTATGGAAGTTGATGGCAGATTTAAATACGCCACTGATTAATGAACTATTGCATCAGGTAAATCAACATCCAGAGTTTGAGACTTGGCGACAAAAGGGCAAACACCCCAATAGTGTCGTCAAAGAACTCTGCCAGCCCTTGAGAACTGACCCACGCTTCATCGGTCAGCCTGGACGGTTTTATACGAGTGCGATCGCATTGGTGAACTACATATATAAATCATGGTTTGCCCTGATGAAGCGATCACAGTTCCAACTAGAATGCAAAATTCGCTGGTTGGAAATGCTCAACAGTGATGTTGAATTGGTAAAAAGCAGTGGTGTCAGCTTAGATAGTCTTCGCATTAAAGCTGCTGAAATTTTGACTAAACTTGTTATCCTCGATAATGCTGACACTCAATCAACTAATGGGAAAAAAGCTAAAAAGCCCAAAAAAGCTCAAAATTCAGATAGCAACAGTTTATCAAAGAACTTATTTGAGTCCTATTTCAAGACAGAAAATAACTTGACTCGTTGTGCGATCAGCTATTTACTCAAAAATGGTTGCAAAATCAGCGAGAAAGAGGAAGACCCTAAAAAATTTGCTCAACGTCGCCGTAAAGTTGAAATTCAGATTGAACGCCTCAGAGAACAGCTAGAAACACGAATTCCCAAAGGTCGAGATTTAACTGATACTAAATGGCTTGCAACTCTTTTCACTGCTACTCACAACGTTCCAACCAATGAAGCCGAGGCAAAATCTTGGCAAGACAGTCTTTTAAGGCAATCTAGCAAAGTACCTTTCCCAGTAGCTTACGAAACCAACGAAGACATGACTTGGTTTAAAAACCAGTTTGGGCGCATCTGTGTAAAATTAAGCGGTTTGAGTGAGCATACTTTTCAAGTGTATTGTGATTCTCGCCAACTTCACTGGTTTCAACGCTTCCTAGAAGATCAACAAATTAAGAAAAATAGCAAAAATCAACACTCCAGTAGCTTGTTCACTCTGCGTAGTGGGCGTATTGCTTGGCAAGAAGAAGAACGCAAAGGTGATCCTTGGAAGGCTAACCACTTAACCCTCTACTGTTCTGTAGATACCCGCCTATGGACGACTGAAGGAACCAATCAAGTAAGAGAAGAGAAAGCCGAAGAAATCACTAAAACAATCACCAATACAAAAGCCAAAGGCAACCTCAATGAGAAACAGCAAGCTCACATAAAACGGAAAAACTCTACCTTAGACAGAATTAATAACCCTTTTCCTCGCCCCACTAAACCTTTATATAAAGGACAATCTCATATTCTTGTTGGTGTTAGCCTCGGTTTAGAAAAGCCTGCAACAGTAGCAATAGTAGACGGGACTACAGGTAAAGCCCTTACCTATCGCAGCATTAGACAACTACTTGGTGATAACTACAAACTGCTAAATCGACAGCGACAGCAAAAGCACTCTTTATCCCATCAAAGCCAAGTAGCTCAAACGCTTGCTGCACCAAATCAGTTTGGAGAATCGGAGTTAGGGGAATATATAGACAGATTAATAGCTCAAGAGATTGTGGCGATCGCCCAAACATACTCTGCTGGAAGTATTGTTCTACCTAACTTGGACAATATGCGTGAACAAGTTCAAAGTGAGGTTCAAGCCAAAGCTGAACAAAAATCAGACTTAATAGAAGTTCAAAAAAAGTATGCCAAACAGTACCGAGTTAGCGTTCATCAATGGAGTTACGGCAGATTGATAGCAAATATTCACTCGTCAGCTGCTAAAGCTGGAATTGTTATAGAGGAGTCAAAACAGCCAATTCGAGGTAGCCCACAGGAGAAAGCGAAAGAATTAGCGATCGCTGCTTACCATTGCCGCAAAATAAACTGATTGACAAAACACCGAACCTTGACAATAAAATAAGAATACTCAACAGCGCCGCAGTTCATGCTTGTTACAAGCCTCTGTGCTGTGTAAATGTGGGTTAGTTTGACTGCTGTTAAACAGTCTTGCTTTCTGACCCTGGTAGCTGCCCACCTTGATGCTGCTATCCCTTGTGGATAGGAATTAGGTGCGCCCCCAGTAATAGAGGTGCGGGTTTACCGCAGTGGTGGCTACTGAATCACCTCCGACCAAGGAGGAACCCACCTTAATTATTTTTTGGCGAATCGAAGCGGGGTCAATTTCCCTGGGGATCTGCCAAAACTTCAAATCGCTTATTGATTAAGGCTTGTAGCTTTTCTTGTGTCAGTTAATTTACTTTTTGAAGTGTTAACAGACAGGCGATTTTGGGAGACTTGCCAAAAATGCATTCAGAACTGTTGGCAAATCAAGGGTTTGGAGCGCAGGGTTTCAACACCCCTCCCAGCGAGAGGCGGGTTGAAAGGTCGAAGATTGGATAGCTCTATATCCCAACCTACTCAGTTTCAACACCCCTCCCAGCGAGAGGCGGGTTGAAAGTCGCTACGACTTTCGCTGTCAATGGGTATGTCCTAGTACATTAAAAGCTTTATTGAGTTTTGGAATTTTTCCAGTGTTCATAGCAAACACTTTTTAGGTGGGTTGAAAGGATAGAGCAACAGATTCTTTGTTTGAAGAGCTTGATTTTAGCTCTAATATTGAAACTGATTAATTACCCTATAAAAAAGAAGAGTTTTGCCATACTGTATGTATAGCAGGGTGTTGTAATGATGTACAATTTGTCAATGCGGACAATAATTTGGCACACGGACATTAATCTGTCAACGCGGACAAATAATTTGGCAATCGACATCAACGAGCGCGGAGGGATTTGAACCCCCGACCCACAGAACCGGAATCTGTTGCTCTATCCACTGAGCTACGCGCCCTTAATCTTTTGGATTATAGCACGTCTGTGATCAAATTTGTAGCTTTAAAGATAATTAGTTGGGTCTACAGGTGTACCATTCCGACGAACTTCAAAATGGAGGTGGGGCCCAGTCGATAAACCTGTGGAACCAACAGCAGCGATCGCTTGTCCGCGTTCAACTGCTTGTCCCTCAGAGACATACAACTCGCTGGTATGACCGTAGAGTGTAGTTATGCCATTACCGTGATCGATAATTACCGCTCTACCATAGCCACCATACCACCCAGCAAAAATTACTCTTCCCGAATCGGCTGCCCGAATTTTACTACCATAGCTAGCGGCAAAATCTAACCCGGCATGAAAGCGACGATAGCCAAGAATTGGGTGTATCCGCCAGCCGAAGGGACTGCTAGTAGAAGCATCGCTAGGATATGCCATTACACCAGTTCCCCGAATGATGATATTTGTCCGGCTGTTGGTTTTTCCTTGGGCTTCTGCTACCTTTTGTTGAATCAAGACTTCCAGATTTTTGGATTCTCTTTCTAGCTGATTTTGCGCAGCTTCTAAAGCGAGGCGATCGCTATTCAGGCGTTGAATCAATTCTGATTGCGATTGCGACTGGGTTTGATAATCGGCTTTTTGTGCTAATAGTTGCTCGCGAATTAAGCCAATTTCATTTTTTTGCTGTTCTACTTCCGTTTTTTGTTTATCGATTGAGTTTGCTTGAGTGTTGAGTTTTGCCAAAATTTTCTGATCTGCTTGAAACACTAACTTCAACTGATGACGACGGCTGAAAAAGTCGCTGATATTTTCACTTTCGAGCAAAACTGCCCATCCCGCAAAAGCAGGCGATCGCTGAAGATAACGCAATCGTGCTACTGTTGCAATTTGCCGCTCCTGATATGAACGTTCTGCCACATCTAAATCGGTTTCTAACTGCTGGAGGCGTTGGGTAGCAAGTTGTAATCGCGATTCGCTCTCTAGAAGATAGCTATCTGTAGTTTGCAGATTTTGCTTTAAACCAGTCAGGTGTTTTTGCGCCTCTTGTTGGAGATTATTTAAGCGATCGCGCTCTCCAACAACACCCTGACGCTGCTGGTTCATTTGTTGCTGCTGTTGTCGCAGAGTATCAATAGTCCCTGTAGACGTTGCGTGGGCTGGAATTAATGCCAAACAAATCCACAGAATACAGCAAAATGCAATAGATAAACAGCAATAAATCTGCTTTTTTTCTAGAAATCGCCCTCTCATAGTGCGAACCTAATCAAAACGATACTTTCAAACACTATGAGGATTATTCCCAAAATCTAGTTTATCCACGCCAACACATTATTAAATTGGTATGCCAAGTTGTAACACAAGGATTCCAGCTATGTCAGCATTGAGCAGGTATGTGAGTGGGTGAGATGTATGAACGCACGTATAGCAATTCTTTTAATTACCTTGGTTTTTCCAGGTTTGGCTGTGGTGGGAGTATCGTTGTATTGGTTTAATCTCGATTATGCAGCACTGATCAAAGCTGAAAAGTATGTGGAAAACTTGGTAGAGGTTGGAAAAGTAAATGATAGACAGTTAGAGTATGCCTATCATCGCACCTACATTCATCGCATCAACGTATTTGCCGATGGTACTTGGGGATTACTGGGAGGTGTAATTACAGCACTAGGCATACATGGATTAGTCACTATTAAAGAATAGATAGGAAGTGGAGACAAGGGGAGCAGGGGAGAAGTTGCAGTAGTTTTTCCCCTCTGCCCCTCTGCCCCTCTGCCCCTCTACCCAATCCCCATTAATTACGATTAGCTTTCCAGGTTGCCAAATCAGCTAAAGAGCGATCGCGGTAACGTCCATAACGCTCTGGTTTACTTTTGATTTTCATTCCTAAATCGGGGAAAATCCCAAAGTTAGGCGGCATTGGTTGGAAATGCTTCGGCGAAGCGGAACTAATAAATTCTAATAACGCACCCATCATTGTTGTTGGTGGTAAAACCAAAGCTTCTTTACCCAAGGCTAATCGCGCTGCATTAATTCCTGCCAAGCAACCACCCGCAGCCGCAGCAGTATAACCTTCAGTACCAATCAATTGTCCTGCGGCTAATAATGTCGGACGCTCTTTAAATTGCAAGGTAGGATGCATTAATTGGGGAGCATTAATAAAAGTGTTGCGGTGCATCACTCCCAGCCTGACAAACTCTGCTTTTTCTAAACTGGGAATTAACTGAAAGATTCGCTTTTGTTCGCCCCAACGCAGATTTGTTTGAAATCCTACCATGTTCCACAGCTGACCGGCTTTATCTTCCTGTCGTAATTGCACCACAGCATAAGGGCGTTCCCCTGTGCGAGTATCTGACAATCCCACTGGCTTTAGGGGGCCGTAGCGCATGGTATCTTCCCCGCGCTGGGCTAGTTCTTCTATGGGTAAGCAAGCTTCAAAAAATTTCGCCGTTTCCCGTTCAAAACCCTTGAGTTCTGTTTGTTCAGCTTTACAGAGTTCTTCCCGAAAGTGCAAGTACTGCTCTTTATTCATTGGGCAGTTGAGATAAGCGGCTTCACCTTTGTCATAACGTGATGCCATAAAAGCAATGTCACGATTAATCGATTCTCCCACGATAATCGGACTGGCTGCATCAAAAAAGCTGAGGTATTCCATCCCTGTAAAGCGTTGCAAATCTTCTGCTAGATCGGGACTAGTTAAAGGCCCGGTTGCTAAAACCACAATCCCTTCAGGAATCGCAGACACTTCACCCCGGCGAAACTCAACTAAAGGATGACTCGCTAAAGTTTCAGTTAAATCTTGGCCAAATTGTCCCCTGTCTACAGCTAGCGCCCCACCAGCCGGAACGGCGTGTTCATCAGCTTTTGAGATGACAATCGAACCGAGTTGGCGTAATTCTTCGTGCAATAATCCCGCCGCGCGATCGCTTGCCATTGCCCCAAAGGAATTACTACACACTAATTCTGCTAAATGTTCTGTATGATGAGCCGGACTAAATCGCTTTGGACGCATTTCATGCAGAATTACTGGCACTCCAGCTTGCGCTATTTGCCAAGCTGCTTCTGTCCCAGCTAGTCCACCTCCAATTACTTGTATCGGTTGTGTTTCCATAGTTAAATTTTAATTCCCATATTATAAGTATCCATCAGCATTACAGAAGTAAAATTAAATTAAAAGTCATGTTATACTACAACAATTACAAATCAAGTATTGGGCCAATTGTAACGTTGAGACTAGACTCTCAAGGTTTTTTACAATCTATTTTGCCATAACACAAAAAGCCCCTGTCAGCGCGGGGCTGAACATTTTCTAACTGGCACACTGCCAGGAAGTGCGTTAGCGTAGCTTACCGTAGGTATCCCGTCCTCAGCCCTTGCCTAATTGGATTAATCCAAAAAGTGGCAAAATTAGTTATTAAACTAGGCTTTTTAGGTATAAGCCCTTGATTTTTCCCTTTTCCAGATGATACATTCAGTATGCATTCAATAATTAGTTAACAATGCGTAATTGGGACGTGATTTATGACTAAAAACAAAATCAAAAATAAGGTCGCTTTAAATCTAGATCCAGTTATGTTTATTGAGGAAGTAACAGATGATGAGGAATTGAAAAGTGTATACGGTGGTGAAACGCCTCCTGATTCAGTACTCAACGCTAAGATTATTGCTGCTCTTGAAAATCGCGGTATTCTACCAATGTCTCCTTACGATCCTAACAACCCAAATACATTAACAGAAGAGACGGTATCTGCTTTCAAAGGAGTTTCGGTTAATGAGACGTAGTAGATTAAACGATTTCCATTCACTATAGCAATATGCAATACTAGGACGTGTTTTCAAACACACTGTATTCTCAAAAATAGGCTAATCTAAGTAATTCTGGAATGATACAAATGGCTTATCAAAGTCATTTGATATTGTAATCAAATCTTTGGCACTACCAAATAACAGCAGTTTTCACGAGTCCATGCTTGGGAGCGCGTTCAACTTTGGCAACAGACAATAGACTTCTTAACATTGTGGGGAAAAGCGGAAGGGGTAAAGGTATGGAATTTTCCCTTACCGTTTAACTTTTAACCTTTCCCCAATATCTTACAAAAGTTATTTTTGCAAGATGTCTAATCAACCCAACAAATTAACAAACACAACCTTATCTGAAAGAAAAGCGATCGCTATCCCCAAAAAAAATTAACATTAACCTTAGAAGTGTTAATTTTTCATCACATAAACTCATGGGTTACTACATCGCTCCCCGCTTTTTGGACAAACTTGCTGTCCACATCACCAAAAACTTCCTGAAGCTTCCTGGCGTGCGAGTTCCCGTGATTCTGGGTATTCATGGACGCAAAGGAGAAGGTAAAACATTTCAATGTCAATTAGTCTTCGAGAAAATGGGTATCGAAGTGACTCACGTATCTGGCGGCGAATTGGAAAGTCCAGATGCGGGAGATCCAGCGCGGTTGATTCGGTTGCGCTATCGGGAAACAGCTGAACTGATCAAAGTACGCGGCAAAATGTGTGTACTGATGATTAACGATTTAGATGCTGGTGCTGGACGCTTTGATGAAGGCACTCAATATACTGTAAACACCCAGTTGGTGAATGCCACACTGATGAATATTGCTGATAATCCCACAGATGTGCAGTTGCCGGGAAGCTATGATTCCACACCCTTACATCGCGTGCCGATTATTGTCACAGGTAATGATTTTTCTACCCTCTATGCACCGTTAATTCGGGATGGACGGATGGAGAAATTCTACTGGGAACCAGATAGAGACGATAAGGTGGGAATTGTCAAGGGGATTTTTGAACCAGATGGATTGTCACAAAAAGAAGTTGAACAGCTAGTTGATACTTTTGTCAATCAGTCTATTGACTTTTTTAGCGCTTTGCGATCGCGCATTTATGACGAACAAATCCGCAACTACATTCATAAAGTAGGTTTTGAGCAGATATCCTTGAATGTGGTTAACAGCACTCAAGGGCCACCAGAGTTTAAAAAGCCAGATTTCAGGCTGTCTCACTTAATCGAGTCTGGTAACTTCCTGGTTGGCGAACAAAAACGGGTAGAAAGTTCTCATTTGGTTGATGATTACAATCGACTCAATCGAGGTAGAAATTCTCAATCAGCACCACCTGCTGTTGTAACACCAATTAGTCAGCCGTCAAATGGCGCAACCAAAGAAGTAAAAACTAATCAATTCCAGAAACAGCAAGCATCAAGTGCCCATTTAACTTTAGAGACACAAGAACAGATTCGGCAATTATTATCTCAAGGCTACAAAATTAGTATCGAACACGTAGATGAGCGCCGCTTCCGCACAGGTTCTTGGCAAAGTTGTGTTCATAGCCACATTGATGCCGAGTCTGATGCCATCTCAAATTTAGAGGCAACTTTGTCAGAATATAGCGGTGAGTATGTGCGCTTAGTAGGTATCGATCCTAAAGCCAAGCGGCGAGTAGTAGAGACAATTATTCAGCGTCCCAATGGAAACAATTAGGGATAGATGCAGCAGAATCCGGGAGTTAGAAATCGGAAGCTAAATCGACGGTTAGCTCACCGGACGCAGACAACCTTGGCAACTCGACCGACCAACTTGTGGCGTTCCGGTGCAGCAACTTGTTAGGCGACGCTTTGGTAGCGCACCAAGCGAGAACATCGTCGGGCATTTCTACACAGCCGCACGCTGCGCGTACAAAAAGTATCTAGCAATCATTTCTAGTAAGGACTCGGAGTAGGTTCTCCCGCGCCATTAGTCCAGATGTCGTCTGGTAGCGATCGGTCGCGGTGACAAACCCGATCGAGGTCAGGATACGTGATTGTGTCTACTTCCGCTCTAGTGCCGACTATCAAGCATTGCGTTGCCTTGGAGCTACGATTCTCGAGAAAGTGGCCTATTGGCACTCCTGCTTGAAAAGTTGCGGCGTCGCCAGGACGTAGTACAGTCTCCGCGTCTCCTTCGATGAGCGCGATCTCGCCTTCGAGGACATAGACCATTTCATCCTCAGCACTATGCCAATGTTTGATCGACGAACGAGAGCCAGGCTGCAAGACTTCGATGAACGCGCCGAACTGGGTAAGTCCTCCTGCTTCGCTGATCCAAAGCGTACGATTTGGTTCGTGCGCGGCGTGAGAAGGGCTTTCCTCCACGATGAGACTATTAGGAGTGATGACAGTCATGTTGGCACCTTTGGGAATTCTGGAGCAATAGCTATTCCATTGTGTCTAGAGCACGAATCGAAAGTAACGCTTCGTTTGTGTACCCAAATGAAGCGTTACTTTCAATTCGGTTAAGGCAAGAGACGCGATGAATCGCCGTTTCTACAAAGCCAATTTTAAATCATTTGCGAACAACCAGAAAACCTTAAATCCCCAACTTCTTAGAGATTTAAGGTTGCAAATTCGATTCCCAGGGTTGTTGTTAATTCTTAAACAACTAGAAACAGTATGTTTCCTGAATTTGAAAGCTGAACTTTTCCCTTTTACCTACAAGTACTAGCTGAAGCTGAGGTCATCGTTCTTAAATCGCCTGTAAACGCAGCTGTGTATTGATAAGGTGATGCACCATAGCAATTCATGGAATTTGTATTAGTGCCACGAGGACTCCACCATGACTGAGCTTTCACAGTTAAATTTGCACCATCCCATGATAGATAATTGACAAGTAAAGAGTTAGTTTGTCCATTATCTGGCTTTTTAGAAGATAAAAATGTGGCATAATCAATCTGGCCATTAGCGGGATTAATCCGAGCTATAACTGCGGCTTTTGGCCCGCCTCCATAACCATAGCTAGGCAACCATCGACCACTGGCAAAACGGCTAAAATCATTACCTGTTTGAGTGCCTGTAGAAGAGTAAATGCCATATAAAACATCACTTCCATTCCAATACAATCCGTAACCTGTACCATCGTCACCTGTTGTCTCGTAATCATTACGACACCATGCTTTTATCCCATTATTAAAGCGGATAGTTACAGGGTTTTTGTTATTTGATAATTGCTGATAACCAATGTAAATTCTTGCTGTTCCATTAACTACTTTGGGGCCATTCTTAGATGCAATTGTCGCTTCACTATCAGTGCAACTGAATGTCACAGCATTGCCAACCGATGTATTTATGGTTTGAGCTAAAACTGGAGCAGTTTTTTGTGTGAGAACTAAGTTACCTACTAAAATTACAGACAAAGAAATGCCCGCAAAATACTTTTGTAATTTGCCAGAATAAATCATGTTATGAATCTGCCGAGACAAGGAACGGAAAACACCGTATCACTATAAACTCTAATCAGTGTTTAGACAAGCAAAATCGTTGAAAATACTATGCAGCAAGACTCTCAGTATTACAAAATATTAGTTATGACTACAAAATGCCCGATCTAATATGCATGATAATGCATGATAGTAGCTGTATATAATTGTTGTTTATCAAAGAGCATTAGTAAATATAAAAAATTGCAATAGGTTATGCTTTACCATAAACAATTGCAGTAATTGAGAAAATAATTTTAATCAGCCGAGTGCCTTTGTTCGTTCCCTACATCCCTTATAGGGACATTGTTTTCCCTCTGTTTTATATTTTTATCTGGGCTGTATTAGGTAGTTTTAGGATTTTTATCTGATGCTTCTCCAGCAGCAGCTTTCAGACGACTCAATCTGCTTTTGCGAATCCGTTCACTCTCGCGAACCCCACCCGCCATTTCATATTCGCTGCTATCTTTGCCATATTTAAAAGCAACCCCTCTTACTATTTTGTCTGTAAGATTACTTAGAGTTTTCTCCATCGCATCAATTTTAGTTTTAGAAGAATCAATTACAGTTAAAGCAGTGTTATAAGCATCAAGCATGGTTCTTAGCTGTTCAATTGCTTGACTCAAGTTTTGCAAATCGCAATCATCACCAAAACTCATATTTGAATCAATTGCTTTTAGTCCAGCGGATCTCAACTCAGCTTTTTCGAGAACACGGGATGTACGTTTTTTACGAGACATCAATATATTCCTTAGTGAGGTTTATAAAGCTACTTTGGCTTACTAAAGCTGTTTTTTGGTTCAGTAAAATTAGTGATAATTATATTTGTTAAAAAAATTCCAACTAATCTGGGTAATTTCTCTATATTTCCAGTTTTTACCTGTTTTTCTTTGTAATTGCTTTAATATTGATGAGGAATATTGCAATGTTGATGAGGAATATTGCAATGTTGATGAGGAACGTTGCAATGTTGATGAGGAACGTTGCAATATTGATGAGGAACATTGTAATGTTGATGAGGAACGTTGCAATGTTGATGAGAAATATTGCAATATTGATGAAGAATATTGCAATATTGATGCGAATACAACCGACAGAATCTAGAAGTACAAAGTACAAAACTCAGACATTAGACATACAGCAGATTGCAACTCATATCATCAGGACTTACGCAAAATCATGAAAAAACGAACCACAGAGGGCGCAGAGGACACGGAGAAATAAGAGTTTCAGAAAGCTCTTGCGTAAGTCCTAATCATGTCTGCTTGGTTGTACTAACTCAATTAATGATTGCAACACATGCTTGGCTAAAGACGCGATGAATCGCGTCTCTACAAATAGTCTATTTGTCGCATTCTTTTTTCAAACTGGTATTACTTAATTAAACCTCAAGAACCCCACCCCGCACGCGGATTGGGAGTGATTTGCAAAACGCCTGTCCGATATAGCTTTCGGCTTAAGTTGACACCAATGAACATATTGTGCGCCTACCCGTGTATTTCCTGCCTCAAAATGTAGAAAAAAACTTATGAGCGCAAGGCTTTTACTGGATCGATCTGGCTAGCCCGCATGGCGGGAAGCAAACTAGCTCCCACCCCCACCAGTAGCGCTGAACCCACTGCTAGGACTGCAATTCTGCTATCAAACTTATAGGGCAAGCTAAAAGTATCGGTAATTACAACAGTCAATCCATGCACTACTCCTAGAGCCGCTGTTCCTCCTATTAAACTTAAAAGCATCGCCTCTAGAATAAATTGCAGCATGATTTCGCGTTGGGTTGCACCTATGGCCCGTCTCAAACCTATTTCAGCGGTTCGTTCATTTACTGAGGCAATCATAATATTCGCAATCCCAACACCGCCAACTAACAGCGCGATCGCTCCTACTGCTGTTAAACCTTGAGAAGCCATCTCTAGAGTTTTCTGCTGCTGTATAATATCTGATACATTATTCCAAAATTTAAATTTGTAACCTGGGAATCTTTGTAACAGTAACTCCTCTGCCTGGTGGCTTAAGTCTTCGATATCTGCAAGTGCATAAGGGCGCATTTGGATGCTCCCAATGTCGCGGCTACCAGTCGAAGCGTTGTAAATAGACATCGGCACATACAGTTGACCCGCCGGAGGTGCATTTTCACTTAGAATAGTTGCTACCACCCCGATAACAATATAGGGTCTGTCCCCAGCATAAATCAGCTGCCCCACAGGTTCTTGCTTTTGAAAAAGTTGTTCTGCCAGCAATTGATCGATTACGATTACTGGGCGGTAGTTGGCAAAATCTTCAGACGTGAAAAACCGTCCTGATACTAAAGATATCCCTGAAGTCAACAAAAAATCTTGGGAAACAGGTGACAAGGTTGGAGTAAATTCCTTGTCGCGAAATATAGTTGGTGTAGAACCAGCCCAATTAAAAGAACTGATCGCTTGCAAGCCCACCATTCGCTGTCGTAAGAATTCCATATCTTCCAACTTGAGTTGAGTAGCTTGACCACCAGAATCCCAATTTGGATAAACTGAAACTTGAGGTGCGCCTCGTTTTGCTAATTGTTGAGCGATCGCATCTCGGCTAATATTACCAACTTGAAGTGTAGCGCTGACAGCAGCCACACCCATAAATACCCCCAGAGTAGTCAGAGCCGAACGCAAGGGGTTTCTACCTAAAGAGTGAAAGGTAATATTTAATAAATCAAAAGCTGAAAGAGCCATAATAAGCTGTTCCACATTTAAATTGCATAATTACGGCGGGCAAGATGCCCACCCCACAAGAGTTATATAAATTTTAGATATGCAAACTAGATGTAGTTTAGCTTAATAGTCGCTTTGCTCTAGCTTGGGGATTGGGCAGAGGGGCAGAGGGGCGGAGGGGCGGAGGGGAAAAACTTACTGCAACTTCTCCCCTGCTCCCCTGCTCCCCTGCCTTAACTGGCGTTCCTGGCTTGAGTTCTGACTCAACGGGTGGCAGTATAACTTGTTCGCCGGGATGCAAACCAGAGGTTACTTCTACATTCATTAACCCCTCCAATCCCAGATTAATGGTGCGTTTTTGGGCTTGATTTTGGCTATCCAGAACCCATACAAAGGGGCGTGGTTGCGATCGCACAATTGCCTCTGTCTTCAAAACTACTACGTTCTGCCGTTGCTGCAACACAACCTCGACATTTACCTTGCTACCAGGGAGCAGTGTGCGAGTCGGGCTATCAAGCTCAACGGTTGCGGGTACTGTTGGTTGCTCTGATTGTTTTGAACTGCTACCATCTTGTTTTTGGGCTTCAGGGCTGAGTGCTTGAGGATACAAGCTTTTGACGCGTCCAGAAAATCTCTTGGCATTCGGCCCGATCGCATTAATGCGAACAAGTTGGTGGACGCGAACTTGAGCAGCGTTGAGGGTAGAAAGCTGGAGTTTCACCAGGACTTTTTTGGGATCGCCTAAAGTGAGCAGATTGGTACGCAACTCAACCCCATCACCGTTTTCTACATTCACACCCAAGACTACGCCATTCAATGGTGCAGTCACAATATTATCCTGGAGTTGCTGCTGAATAAGTTGGCGCTCTAATTGCAAAGTCTGAATTTTGAGAGCGGTGGTACGTGCCTCTGCCTGACTATCTCGCAGGCTAGCGCGAGCAACGCGTACAGTGTCTTCCTGCGTTTTGGCTTGTTCTTGGGCAATAGCTCCTTCTCGCACCAAGGGAGCAAGCCTCTGGAGTTGTTTTTCTTCGGCTGTTAGTCGTTCTTGGGCTTCAATAATTTTCTCGCGACTACGTGCTAGGTTGAGTTGCTCTTGTTGAATTTGTAACTGCTGATTGGTAAGAGCAACTTTTCGCTCAGGGTAGCGCAGGGTCAGCAACACTTGACCAAGTTTTACCCTCTCACCAGGTTTGACCATAACTCGTTCTACTGCACCCTCTTTTGGGGATTTCAAGATTCGCTGATCTTGCAACTCAACAGTACCGCTCTCATTGATTGTAGTTTCAACATTACCTCGCTCCACGGTTAACAAGCGTACTGCTACCGGTTCGGGAGGTTGATTTAGAGCTAAGAAGTAGGTTAGCCAACCGCCAGCACCGGCTAAAGCCAAAACTCCTGACCAGGCTAGCCATCGACTTGGGATATTAAATTTATCTTTTTCATATTTCCAGTTCATGACAACTCGATCCAGTGAGTTTGCAACCAGGGAGGGGGCAGGAGAGAAGAGGGTTTTATTCTGACGACATAATTAATTAGGACTTACGCAAGAGCTTTCTGAAACTCTTATTTCTCCGTGTCCTCTGCGCCCTCTGTGGTTCGTTTTTTCATGATTTTGCGTAAGTCCTGTTAATGTTGGAAAATCTCATAGCGAGAGATCGAAGACGACGAGACGACTGTTGTCCAAAACGCGGCGGAAATTTGAACTGAGATAATTTCGCAAACCAGAGTAATAATCAAGCCACCAGAAAGCAGTCCAGGCAATGACCATGAAACTTGCTCCCGCTTGACGCATTCGTTCCAGTTCCCGGATGGCAATCTCGTCATTTAGTGGCGCTCCCCAGTATTGACCGTCCTGTTCTAAAAAGGGCAGAGCGTCGAATTGTGGCAAAATCTCGCAGCCCCATTGATTTTCATCGACCAAAATCAAATGCTTCCCGGCTGGAATCACAGATGCAATTTCCTGCATAGCAATTTGCAAGCGTTCTGACCAACTCAAATTAAGTTTAGGTATTAGTTCAGACGTGAACTGACTGCGGCGCATACTTATATGCAACAAGCGCTCTGCTAGCCACTGCCGATAAGATACATCTTCTGCACGCGGCGACTTTAACAAATAAGCGATCGCATCAGTACGTTCTGCTACCACAGCCAGCGAACCTGTTCCCCCTGGAGAATGGAAGGTAATCTGGGAATCTTGTTCGACGTGAAACCTGACTTGGGCTAACTCTTGAGCAATAAAGAAAATGTCGAATTGCGCCGCTATCCGCAAGTATAAGTTCAGGTCTAGCATATATCTAGAGTGCGGTATATCAAATGTGCCAACTGCTGCAAGTGCATAAGCACGAAACATGACGGCTGAAGTACGCAAAATCCATTTTTGCCCATCAACAATTTGGTGGATGAACTCTAGCCCGTCGATCGCTCCTACTGGCAAGTTGTCGGAAAGTTCCGTCTTTGTGACATCCACTCGGACATTATAAATATCAATAAATCCAGCTTGGGCAACAGAGAAACCAACATCTGGATGGTTATCTAATGCTAAGACAGATTCACGGATAAAGTTGGGTAGCAAAATGTCATCGTCCGACAAGACGCTGAGATAAGGGCTAGAATTTAGCTCAACAGCCAGCTGCCAATTCCGAAACATTCCAACATTAGTTTCGTGGCGGACATAAGTGATTCGGGGATCTGCGAATGAGCGGACAAGCGCCTCTGTATCATCATTAGAAGCATTATCCAATACAAGAACTTGGTAATCTCGATAGTCCTGTGCCAATGCGCTCTCAAGGCTAGCTTTTAGTAACTCCGAGCGATTGTAAGTTGGGATTGCGATCGTAACTTTGCTTTCAGGTTTCATATCGTTTGGTAATAACGGCCAGGTAGTTCAAGCTAAAATCCGTAAATCAAAGACCTGACTTTTCACGTTATGTGGAAAAGTTAACGATTGACCTAACCCCCTAACCCCCTTCCCGACGCGGGAAGGGGGAAAATTCAAAGTATCTCTCCTCTTAGGCTACGGTGTACACACAAATCATCTGATCCCCCTAAATCCCCCTTAAAAAGGGGGACTTGAAGAAATTTCCCCCCTTTTTAAGGGGGGTTAGGGGGGATCGAAACACTGTTAGACAACTTTATAAGACTTGTGTGTACTCCGTAGCCTCTTAGGAGAGAGATTTAGAGAGAGGTTTTCCACATACCGTGAAAAGTCAGCTTGAATCACCAGGTTTTTTGCCTGGTTAGGCATTAAATAACGATCCGCGTGCAGGATTTTTACATTACTACGCCCTTCTAACACCTGTTCCATCTGCTGCCAATATACCTTTGGGGTGTTGCCGTCCACCACAATCAGGTTAAAGGGGATATAAGTGTAATCAAAAATTCGCTGCAAACATTCAGCAGCCAGAGAAAACTGTTCGCGACGAGAAAAGCCGATAGTTACTGTTGACATCATAATATCTCCGAAACTCAATGGCAGTTAGTTCATTGCCGCCTCTAGCAGAGACGAAAGAACTTTATCTGAATCAAAATATTCCTCTGCTAACCTCCGTGCTGCATACTGATGTTGCTTATAATCAGCGTTGATGGCTTCTACACCTTTAATTACCTCCTGTTGGTCGCGGAAAGTTAAAATCCCTTCTCCGATGGGCAGCCAATCGCTTAAGCCTGTGTCTTGAACTAAAATGGGCTTACCAGAGGCGAGATAACAAACGCTGCGATCGCTAAACCAGCCACCTTTGGTAGCAACATAGCCCTGTTTTGCGACTCCAAACTCAGCGCGGGATGCTTGGACGAATTTCTGATAAGATTCTGGTGTAAAAGATGCCAGCCATCCGGGAATCACCTCCCAGCCCGACTGCGATAGTTCATTAGGAAAGCCGCCGCTTAAGGCAATCCGAAACTGCTGTTTGGTAAGTTGTGGTATATCAATAAACTTTAAAAACTCTTTATCCTTGTTACCGTAAGTGACTCCTTCGTATACCACCTCGCGATAACTGTGCCACTGCATAATCGAACTGAAATGGGTGGAGTTATCGTTATCATTCACTGGCCAGTAAGGCAGTACTACAAGAGGTAATGTCTTGAGCCAATGCCTACCGTTTGTGGGAATGAGACAGTCTTTAGCATCAATGCGTTGTCCAATCGTGAACAAGCGATCGCAATGTTCAATCGTCTGTACTAATTCCCCATGCCCGCAAGCAATGTTAATCTGAGTGAAACCGGGATCGGCATCAATATAACTACGGCGCTGCGGCAGCCTATATTCTTCTCTCCAGAGAGAAATTGGTGAGCCACGGACAATCATCAAATCAGCTTGGGAGCAGATGTCTTTAAACTTGTCAACCTGCATCCCGACAGAGCGATCGCCTGCGCGGTAAATCCATTTGTTTGCAAAGCCAAGCGGTTCCAGGCAGTTTCTTACATAATTGGTGGGATAGTCTAACTCGGTTGTGAATTCCTCAGTCTGCCAGTTATAAACCCACGACTCTGAACCGCATTCTTCCAAATAGAAAATATCATGCCCAAGGGCACGCAGACCCAGAAGGTATTGTAGGTCAGACCAGGCGTTGCCCCCGATGGGAAATCGACCGATAGCACTAGCAAAAATTATAATCATCCGACCTCAACTCTTTCTAACTCGTTTGGAACTGTAAATTCCAGTTCGCGCTGGAGATTGAATACGACAAAATAATTGTTTTCTAGGATGCAGTCGAACTTCGATCTTAGATAGTCGTAAAACTGGGAATAGTGATCGAACCACCAAAAGGAAGACCAAGCAAAAACAATAAAGTTGGTTTTCAATTGGCGCAACCGCTCTAACTCTTGAATGGCAGTGCTATCATCCGCAGGTAAACCCCAGTATTTCCCTTCGCGTTCCAGAAAAGGTATAGTTCTCCACTGGGCAAAAGTCTCTTTACCAAGTCTGTTCTCATCAACGAGAATAAAGGTTTCTTCTTTGGAGATAACGGTTTCCAATTGTTTTACCGATTGTCTAACCTGCTTTAGCCAGCGTGCTTCAGAGCCTTTGCGATAAGCTTTGGCAAGTTTTGCACCAATCACAGGTAAGTATTCAGTGGCAACAATCAAATCGCGCCCCAAATTTTGTTGATGATTTTTTGCCCATTTGGCTAGTTCACTGTAGCAAAGTAAGCGATCGCGCCAACTCAAAGGCGCTCGATTGATGCCTGCCATATATTCGGCAAACATCCTCCAGGAAGGGAAAATCAGCTTTCCAGCCATTTTGGGGTCGAACCAGACAATAGCTTTATGAGGTTGGCGATAATCAAAGGCACGCGATCCTCGCTGACTGTGGTCTCGACTGTAGAAAAGATACTCAGGAATCTGATAACATCTTCCATGAAGACTTAATTCCGCAAGTAAGGGCAGATCGTGGGCCGGATAATTTCCCAGCAAAGGAGTTTTGTTTAAAACATCAGCCCGAATTAACCCTGATATCGGATTAGATGACTGGAAAATTTCCTCGCTAATAAACTCTCGAAATCTTTTGTAGGGAATTGTTGAATTGATCTCTGCGTTAGATTTTAACTGTTGGAAAGGTTTTCCTTGAGCATTAATAGTAATTGTCCTGGCATGACACAAGATGATTGTCGGTTCTCGATCGAGAACTTTGACACATTCGGCTATAAAAGTAGGCGCACACACATCATCATGAGCTGCCCATTTGAAATATTCGCCAGTAGCCGCTCGAAACACACGGTTAAAATTGTTGGCAGCTCCAAGGTTTTCTAAATTACGAAAGTAACGAACTCGCCGATCTTGGGTTACATAGAGCTGACAAATTGCTTCAGTGCGATCGCTCGAAGCGTTATCCGAGATAATTAATTCAAAATCCTCAAATGTTTGATTCAGGATAGAATCAATCGCCTCTTTGATAAAATTTTCTCCGTTGTAAACAGGAAGACCAATACTTACTTTTGGTGATTGAATGTTCATTTTTGATTAAACTCTCATCTTTATTTTAAATTTGTTAAATGTTTTGATTAGCTGATGATTTCTCCTTCTTTATAGGCAGTCAGGGAAATGAAGATATATCAGGTATATTCGTGGTTAAAACTGTCTCCAGTAGTCGAGGTAGTACCACTTTGTAACTAAAGAATTGCTCGGCTAATTCCCTTGCTGCCTGACAGTGAGCCTGATAATTTGTATTGACGCGCTCGATGCAATCTACCGCTTCCTCCAAAGATGAAAACGCCAATACACCTTGCCCTGTCGGCAACCAATCGCTAAATCCGGTATCTTGTAAGATCGCGGGACGACCAGCAGCGAGATAACAAACACTGCGATCGCTAAACCAACCGCTATGGGTTTTGACATAAGCCTGTTTCGCCACGCTAAATTCTCCGCGTGAGTTGATTAAATACGTTTGATAGGTTGATAAATCTACGCTTACCGCTCCACCGTCTCGTATCAGCCATCCCTCTGTTAAAAATTGTGTTTGAATTTCCGAACTTGCTCCAGAAAGCGCCAGTTCCAAAGGTTGTGCGGTATGGTTTGGCAGGTTCAGCAACCGCAAGAATTCTTCACTCTTTTGCCCGTAATACTCCCCTGCATACGCGATCCCTCCATAAGCATTCCAGTTAGCGATTGTCGTGAAGGGAGCATCTGTAACACTTTCTACAATGGGTTGTTCGTTCGCAGCCACCTGTTTCTGCCAAATTTCAGGCACCACAGGCGGAACCGTAGGATGCCAATCAATTCCGCGCGTCGGAACCGTACAATCAGACTTACCAATATTGCCACCATAGCTAAAATACATCTGATATTCGTCCAAATCTTCAACCGCGAAGCGCCCGATCTGGGTGAAAAATGGGTCTAGATCGATCAGAGTACGCCGATGACACAGACGAAACTCAGGCAACCAGCAAACTCCCCCAATATTCAGTAGCAGATCGGCTCCTTTTAGCATCTCCTTTAAGTCGTCCCAGGTTGCCCCCCAACTCTGTCCAGACTCGCGATTGACATAGCATATTGGGATTTGTAAACCGAATTTAGCCATCACGGCGTGAATAATCTCAAATCCTGGTCGCGGATCGTCACTGTACTCCTGGCGCACGGGATTGTAACAGGATTGCGACCAGCCACTTTCTTCCAAATACAGCACGTCATGCCCCAGCCGTGCCAACCCCAGCACATAGTGAAAGAAGACAAAGAGCATTCCTGCCACGGGATATCGAATCATATAGCCACAAACCACAATGCGTGCCATGCTTATAATCCTGCTCGTTCCATAAGACTGCCAATCACTTTCTCTGCGGCAAAGTACTCTAAGGCAATTTCGCGGGCTGCCCGACAATTGCCTTCGTAGTTGCTTTCGATCGCGTCCACTGCTGCGAGAATATCTTCCATAGTGTTGAATGCAAATAATCCCTTCCCCGTGGGCAAGAATTTGCTAAACCCTGTTTCTTGGGTGATCGCCGGACGGCCTGCTGCCAAATAACAGGCAGAGCGATCGCTAAACCAGCCACTATGTAGTCGCGTGTATTGATCTTTTGCTACAGTAAATTCACCGCGCGATCGCTGAATATAACTGCGATAAGAATTCAGATTTTGGGAGAGTTCTATTGAATCTACCTGGCTCCAACCGTATTTTTGCAGCAGGTATCGGACATCTGGACTTATATCAGCCGCCGCAATCTCGAATTGCACTGAGCGCTGCTGCGGCAGATCGATAAATTTTTCAAACTCGCGTGCCTTTCGCCAGTAATAGGTTTCACCCTGATAGGTAATATCTTTACCTCCCTTGTTGTCCCAGGTGGTAATGGTGTTGTAAGCGATGCCTGGCGTGTTATCTGAGGTGTACCACAAGTCTGTTGCGATCGGTTGACGAGTCGGCAACCATTGAAAGCGGGAAGTTGGGATTCCACAATCAGGCGCACCCAGATTTTCCCCAAAGCTAAAGTGTGTATCATGAGCTTCCAGATCGGCGATTAAGGTTTCGTCTCCCTGAACAACCCGAATCTGAGAGCCAACTGGATCGGACTCAACATAGATGCGGCGACGACAAGCTAAATGCTCTTCACGGATTTCTTGAGCGCCAGTTACATTCAAAAATGCGTCTGCTTCCTTATATAGGTTGAGAATTTGGGTTTCGCTCATTCCATAACACTCACCCCCTGGATAGTGCCCGCGAAATGCCCAACGCTCTTTAAAGCCATAGTCCTCCAAAATTGGTGCGACTCGCTTAATGTTCTCAGTAGCATCTGGAGATAGGTCGTTGATTAAGGGGTTGTAAACCCAGCGTCCTGAATCTTCGATGTAGTAGGGGTCATAGCCAAGCTGACGCAGCCCCAACATATAGTGGAGAAATTGATAGGTTACTCCTGCTAGGGGATACCAAAACAAAATCCCGAAGACAATAATTTTTCCCTTACTGGGGGGTTTACGATTCATGCTCGCTACCTCCTACCTTCTGCCTCCTGCCTCCTGCCTCCTGCCTCCTGCCTCCTTCTAACTGCCTCCTTCTAACTGCCACCTGCCTCCTACCTCCTTCTAACTGCCGAACGATCCGGGCAGGATTGCCAGCCACAACGGTGTATGGTGGAACATCTTGGCTAACAACAGATCGCGCACCAACGATCGCTCCTTCACCGATTGTCACCCCTGGCAAAATACAGGCATCAAATCCAATCCAGACGTTATCTTGAATCCAAATTGGTTGGGCTGGGACATCGGCGCTAGGGTATCGAGAAGCTTGACACGATGCTTGTTCTAAAATTTTTCGTCGCTTGGCAATGTCGAACGGTAAGCGGTAGGTATCCATGAAGACGACTTGCCAGGAGATTAAAGCATAATTGCCAATCTTCAATTCGGCATCGCAGACAATGCGGGCACCATGAATCAATGCATATTCCCCCACCTTTACCTGAGCGCGGGAACCCAGGTCGAACATAGTATCTTTATATACAGCAGATGCTTTGCCCAATCGTAGCCCTACTGGCAATTGGCTGCGGTAAAGTTTAAAGCTGAGGCTAGTTTCAATGTAAGTGTCGTCTTCTAAAACAACATTATCGGGAATTGTTCCCGGATACCAATCCCAAGGTAATGTTCGTGTGGCTTCCATTAGGCTTCTACCTCCCCAATCACCTGGGCTGGATTGCCCATCACTCTGCTACGGGGCGGTATATTCCGTGTCACCAATGCCCCAGCCTCAATCCAAGCTCCCGCACCGATGCGAACTCCTTTGAGAATTGTGACATTGGGGCCAACCCAAACATCATCCTCGATAATCACCGGCTGGCGGATCACAGGAGGGCGGAGCCGTCCTTTTCCCAGAGGAGAGCAAGCGATCGCATCTGCAATTCGTTCTGCTGGTGCGATTGGATGAAAGTCAGTGTCAGCGATCGTGGTATTCCATCCCAAAACCACATAGTTGCCGATGCAAATTTCCTGTTCGCAAAGCAGGATAACACTAGTCAAATAGCAATAGTTTCCAATTTCAACCCTAGCAGTTTCGCCTAGCGCCAAGTGGACATAATCCAACGTGCAGTTTTCACCGACGAGCAGCGCGGGATTAACGCGGCTTTGAAAGCGAGCAAAACAGCGCTCATCATGGTTGATAACACTGTTGAGTCCCACCTGGACATTGGGTGGAAGAGCTATTGTTTGGCTGGGTAAATCATTCACAAATTCAGAGGAGCGCTGCATGTTGTAATGCGAATCAAAGTGGGTTGGTAAACGGTCGGTTAGAGTGCAATACGGTTCAGTTAAGCATTTTTTTCCTCTCTCTGTTCCCTCTGTGCCTCTGCGGTTCGTTAAAAAAATTGACTTTAATAAAGAGTTTTAGCCTTAACTGAACCGTATTGGGTTAGAGTGTGAAAAATCAGTATAATTTCGTTATTAAATTAATCAATATATCAGTGTTTTAATCCTCGGATAGTTTGGGTAATTGCTGTGTGTATCTCTTTTAAATGCTTCCAGTTTCTAAGCTGATGCTGGTTGAGTTGAGCCGAAGTGTAGTTTATACAACCTCTTGTAATAGCCACTAACCGCTAGCAACTCCTCATGAGTTCCTATCTCTACTACTTTCCCCCGATCCAAAACTACGATTCGGTTGGCTCGTTGAATTGTCGAGAGGCGATGGGCAATGATAAACGTAGTCCGTCCTGCCATCAATCGCTCTAAAGCTTCCAGCAGCAGAAACTCGGTTTGAGCATCCAGGGCGGAGGTAGGTTCATCCAGAATTAGCACTGGAGCATCCTTGAGCAGGGCGCGGGCGATCGCTAACCGTTGCTTCTCTCCTCCTGAAAGTGTGGCTCCGCGCTCACCAATTACCGTGTCATAACCTTGGGGTAATCGTTGAATAAAGGTGTCAGCATTGGCAGCTTGGGCGGCTTTGACAATCGCTTCGCGGCTGGCATTAAAGCAGCCATAGGCAATGTTCTCAGCAATAGTTATCGGCAGCAAAAACGGCTCTTGCAGCACTAGGGCAATTTGCTTGCGCAGGCTTTTCAGTTGCACCTCTCGTACATCTACCCCATCAAAAAGAACTCGTCCCTGCCAGGGGTCAAAAAACCTGAGAATTAGAGAGACTAGGGTAGTTTTGCCAGCACCCGTTGCTCCTACCAGTGCGATCGTTTCTCCCGGTCGCGCTTCTAGGGTAATTTCTTGAAGGACGGGATAGTTCGGTTTGTAACCGAAGGTGACTTTCTCTAAACATACGTGTCCGCGTCCTCCCACTGGACGAACTGGCAATGGTCTAACATTAGGAGCATCCTGCACCCCATCTTGAGCATCCAAAACCTCTAACACTCTCCGAGCACTAGCAGCCGCTGCCGCAAAACTGGACGACATATAAGCTAGAGTTGCCATCGGCACGTACAAGGAGGCGAGATAAGAGAGGAAAACTAGTAAAGAACCAATTGAGAGCGATCCATCCAAAACCTGGCAGCCACCGTAAGCCATGATTGCTGCGGTTCCAACTGCTGTTACCCCGCCCACCCCAACTTTAAATTGCATCTGGGCAAGGATGGAGCGTACATAAGCTTGCAGGGCTTTTTGAGACAGGTAGCGAAAGCGCTCATCTTCGTGTGCTTCACGTCCGAATGCTTGAATAATCGGTAGCGCTGTCAAGGTCTGCTCGCTGAGTGCGACGATCTCACCTTCAAATTGCTGATACTGATAGGTTCGTTCAGTCATGGGCTGGTTAAAGACCCAAATTAGTAAGATTATTAAAGGAGCAATCATCAGCGAGAGCAGTGAAAGCAAGTGATTAATCTGCCACATCACAGCGAACATTGCGACCAAATTCACCAGAGAAGTAAGCACGGGCAGAAAAACCCCCATTGCCAGATTCTGAATACAGATGCTGTCGGTCATCACCCGCCTAACCAAATCGCCAGCACGCTGTTGGTTGTGGAATCTCAAAGAAAGATGCTGTAAGCGATCGAACAGTGCTGCTCCCAAGTCATAAACCATCTGGCTGCCAACACCAGCTCCAATATATTCCTGTATCAGCCGAACTCCCTCACCAGATAAAAATAGAACGATTGTGGCACCTGCTAACCAACCGAGCAACTGCATATCGGATTCACTAACAGGCAAGGTTTTGAGCCAAACAACGCTATTTGGCAGCGATTGCTTGTTCAGGACGCAATCAACGATCAACTTCAAAGGCCAAGGCTTGAGTACATTTAGACCTACATTAATCAGCATTAGCAGCATGACAAACGTAAGCCCGCGCCAACGAACCAGGGCGTAACGTGCCAATCGCAACCACCACAGTTTCATAGAACGACCTCCTGCGTCGGTTTGGAAAACTGCAAGGAGTGCAAACGATAATAGAAACCACCAACAGCCAGCAACTCTTGGTGCGTTCCCATCTCCACAACCTTTCCCTGTTCCAGAACCACAATCCGATCTGCTCGTTGAATCGTGGAAAGTCGATGGGCAATAATAAACGTAGTCCGTCCTTCGATCAGGCGATCTAAAGCTTCCAATAGTAAAGTCTCAGTCTGGGCATCCAGGGCAGAAGTAGGTTCATCAAGAATCAGTACTGGTGCATCCTTGAGCAGGGCGCGGGCGATCGCTATTCGCTGTTTCTGTCCTCCAGAGAGGAGTGCCCCTCTTTCACCGATTGAGGTGTCATACCCTTGGGGCAACTGTTGGATGAAGTCGTCCGCCTTGGCCGCTTTGGCTGCTGCGACAATCTTCGCTAGGCTTGCTTCTGGACGCCCGTAGGCAATGTTCTCTGCCACCGAGAGCGGCAGTAAAAACGGCTCTTGCAGCACCAAAGCAATTTGCTCGCGCAAGCTTTTCAGTTGCACATCTCGGACATCCACCCCATCAAAGAGGACTCGTCCCTGCCAAGGGTCAAAAAAGCGGGGAATCAGGGAAACCAGTGTACTCTTACCAGCACCTGTCGCGCCTACTAGTGCGATCGTTTCTCCCGGTCGCGCTTCTAGGGTAATTTCTTTGAGAACGGGATAGTTAGGTTCGTAACCAAAGGTGACTTTCTCTAAACATACATACCCGCGTTCTCCCGGCGAACGAACTGGCAATGGTCTGGCAGTAGGGGCATCTTGTACCCCATCTTGAGCATCCAAAACCTCTAACACTCTATCTATATTGGCATCTACAGACTTCAGGCTCCCGTATATGCCAAATAGACCCTTAAATGCTCCTTGTATAGATTGTAGATATGCTAAGAAGACAAGCAAGCTGCCGATACTCATAGCGCCCAATAACACCTGCTGCCCGCCCACATACAGAACGATCGCAGTACCAATGGTTGTCACAGTACCATTCGCCACACCGTAAACACTCTTGAGCAGAGTTTCGCGTTGTGAGAGAACAACTGCGTCTGCCGCTAAATGCTCAAACTGCCGGGTATTGTAACTCTCTCTACCAAATGCCTGAATCATGGGGATTGCTGTTACCGTTTGGTGGACAAAGCTGGTGAGGCGGGACTGGGCTTCGCGGTTAAGTTTTGTCCGGCGCTTGAGTCGGGAACCAAAAACAAGGGCTGAACCACCCATCATTGGGGCTACAAAAAGCGAAAGCAGTGTTAGTAAAGGACTCAGATTCCAGGCGACGATGCTAATAGTTGCTAGCGTCAGTAGGTATTGCACAGGTGAAATCAGCAAAGCACCGCTCAAGGTGTAAACGCAATAGGTATCTCCGGTCAGACGGCTGAGGGAATCACCGACAGTCCGTTGGCTATGGAACAGCAGTGAAAGGCGTTGCAAACGATAGAACAGTTTCTGGGCCAGTTCGTAGACCATACCTTGCCCGGCAGCACTCCAGGCCCAGCTAAGGCTAGTTTCCAAGGTAGCGTTTAGAGCATAAAGTCCAAAGCTACAAACAGCGGCGACAATGACCAGCAGTGATGGTGTAAGCGCCAGGTTCAAAGTCCCCAGGAATGAGCGAACCGGCGGCGGGATGACTGCCTGGCCGAAAGCATAATCCACCAGGATTTTCATTGGCCAAGGTTGAAGTGTGGTGGTGGCTGAAGCGCCAGCCGTGAGACCGAGGATTGCGATTAAGGTACGCCACTGGCGCAGCGGATATCGGAGCATCTGCCCATATCGATGCATTATTGCTTTGATCTCTTGCCTCATTTGCAGATTTACCTCCCGTCTGGCCATTTGCTTACTGGAGTACCAAGACGTTTGTCATGGCTGTAATATTACACTTTCTGCGACAGACTGGTTGTTGGTGGTTTGTATTGGCAGCAAGTAAATTCTTTTGGCAACAATCTCCAGTACTTGGTAAAGAACACGTCCCAACTGGAAGTTCTGATATAAGATGACAGTGGCGTTGAGCGTACCGAGTGCAATTGTTAGTTTTGCTACTTCTGGCATTCCCAGAACGATCGCCACAATTGCGAACAGACAATAGCCAACCATCGCCATAATGGCTAACTGTGACATTCTCAGGGCACACCGCACTCTCAAAACTCTTTTCTTCCCTCCATGATTTTCAGTACATACTTTCAGCTGAACTTTTGACCAAATTCCCTGGTAAACCTCTAAATCCCAGTCGCTCCAGCCTCGATCGATCGCAATGAAATATTTGTGGGCTAAGAGTAAATCCATCACTTTTTGCAGCAGGTTCTCCTTCTCGATTCCTGCTTCTGTCCAATAGGACAACTCATAGGTGCGATCAGACCAGGAAATATTTACTCTGTGCGCTGGCAAATCAAACTGAATTAAATCTGCTTGAGTTAGTGTTTGAGTCATTTTTTTAATGCTTTTATTTTTATTTACAGATCGTCAAACTTTATCGGCTCGGCTTTCTTAAGTTCTTTGATTCGCCACTTATAGCGCTCTATACTACGTACAATCGGCCCCAGGTAAATCAATAGCGCCACCAGCAACCGTGCCCTTCTTTTGAGAAAACGAGAGTCAATCCGCGCTTGTATAGCACCAGCTACACACCAGCTAAAAGAGATAAAGAACATTGCTGCACCGAACCACGGGCGATCGCCAGACAAAAGCGCAGAGACAAATAGGATCAATGCTGCGACATTCCACTCCAGTGTCAGAGGGAGGTAAGAAATGAGAGATGAGGAAGGCTCGTACAACGTTTGAAACAGACCCCGACCAAACACCCCGGAGTAGATAATTGGTTGACCAATACGAAGAAATGTAGATAAATCTCCGTAGATTCTCCCCAACCAAGAAGGCTGTCCCAGAAGGTTAAAGCGGTAAGGATGCTGAAAATAAACGAGTGCTTCTGCTTTGCCATAACCTTGCTGTTGTTTGAGATAGGCAGCTACAGTGTTACGGCGAAAGTGCCATACGATTGCTGTTGGGCTAAAACCAATGGTGTAACCTCGATCTTGCAGTCGCCAGCAGATATCGACATCATCCCCAGCAGTACGAAATATCGGGTTGAAGCCGTTAATTTCTTGTAGAACCTCCCGACGAAAAGCCATGTTACAGCCAGCAATATGTTCGGCTACCTCATCACTCAAAAGTATGTGGGTAGGTACGCCAGGAGAGACGGCAACGCAGGCGGGAACAAGAGAGTCCTCTGGGGGAGATAAGTTTGGCCCGCCTACTGCAGCTAGTCCAGAGGAGAGAAACTTGGCGATCAGATAGGTGAGCCAGTCTGGATCTGCCATACAATCAGAATCGGTATAGGCGACAATCTCGCCAGTTGCGGCGGTCATACCGACGTTGCGGGCGACGCTTAATCCCTTGTTTTCTTGGTTAATTAGGCGTACATAGTCGTAATGTTGAGTAATTTCGAGAGTGCGATCGCTCGATCCATCATTAACTACAATGACTTCATAGTTGGGATAGTTGAGTTCTTTGAGAGAAGCTAGACAACTATCCATCGTGCGTTCAGCATTGTAAGCGCAGACAATCACTGAGACTTTGGGATAATCAGGTAGCACTGGCGGTAGAGGTGCTGTGTAATACTCCTGAACTGTCTCAAAGGCGGGCTTTTTGAGCCGTTCGGCGTCAACTAGACCAAAAGCCCAATCCTGTATGGCATATCCGCCAGTAAACCATTCATCCGTCCAAGAAAATATTATTGTCCCGGCTGCTCCCATCTCAAAACTAGATGACAGCTTTTGAGAGAGAATTTCGGCTTGGGCTTGGGTTCCTTCACGCATTGAGTCAACACCAAACTCACTCAGTACTAGAGGTTTATCCTCGGCAAGGTTATGGAGTCGTGAGAGGTAGCGACGAAAATCTGTTTCCCGATGCAAGTAAACGTTAAAGCATGAGAAATCAGTAAAGTCAATATTTAAATACTCTGTAGAGGGGTAATTGGCATAACTCACCAAACCTTCGGGATCGCTGTCTTTTGCTACCGCCATTAACTCTTTAATAAAAGCCCGAACTGGTTTTGCTCCATGCCATCGGACAATATCTGGAGGAATCTCATTGCCCACCAAATAGGCAAAGGTGGCGGGATGATTCCGGCAAACTTTAACTCCTTGAACAATGCAGTTACGGATTTCTGCTTTGACAACAGAAGAGTTGAGGAAGGCAATATGCTGAGACCAAGGTATACCAATTAACAGCCTCAGACCATAGATTGCAGCTAGATCCAACAGCCAATCAGGTGGAACAGTATAGGTACGCAGACAGTTCGCCCCCATTTCTGCTATCATGGCGAAATCTTTTTCCACAACTGATTTTTCTGGAAAAGACTCACCGTGGCTACCGATGGAAAAAGGGCCGTAACTCACTCCTTTAAGAAAAAACTTTTGATCTCTAATAAAGAAAAACTTACCTCTTACTGTGACTACCTCGCTTTTTGCAAGTGGTTCAGCACAGAAGCCAGAGGGTGTTGAAGTCAAGTTTTGCAAATTACCCCCGACGATTGACTGCAAATTTATTTCCTTGCTGCTGAAACGCTACGTCAGTTTGCTCAAAAACAGAAACACACATATACTTAGCTCATTAATGCATTCGCAGCATATTTGGCGTTAGTACCACCATAATCGCTGTTAATTAACAATTTAGTAATACTTAATACTGTGTCAGCAGTACGTTTGCGATCGCGTTTATGCAAATGTATGAATTAACGTATACTTTCAGTCTAGTTTTGTATGCAGTTGGTCAATTATGGTTTATAAACTTGCTCTCTGCTTTAACGGTAGGTAACAATAACGTTGCTAAAATACTTTCTGGTACGGTTGGAGTTACTTTACAAGCACTATTGAGGCAATCTACCAATAACTGGCTAGCAGTATAGTACTGTTTGAGTATTTCTTTCTGTTGCTCGCTAAACTGCCATTGATGTCCAATATTGCGACACCGAACTATCACCAACCTCAATTCATTAGCCCAAGTTTGACCATTAGTATTCCACCATTCTTTTAAGTTTTCTCTGCCTTGAACTGGGGTCGGTAATTGTTCTTTGAGTTTTTGCAAAGAACTTTGTAACTCAGGATTACAGACAAGAGTTTGGCGATCTGGGAGAGTATAGCTTAAAGCCAAAACTCGATCCAATGTCGGTTCGTAAGCCAGGGCAAGGCTTAAGTGAAGGGCACAATGAAGAGCTATATCTAGAGCTAAATCAGGGGTAAGATTACTAGTCAGCCTGAGATCGATGCCAAGCGAAAAAGCCAAGTCATTATTCAAGCTCAGGTCGTCGAGAAGTTCTAGTGTTAGATAAAAGGCACGAATAGCGACTCTTTTATGAGTAGACTGAACTGAAAGAGACTTATGGTTAAGCCAGTTGAAGAACTTTTGTAATTGCCGATCGAAGGCGACAAGCCGATCGATATGTTGCTTCATTAATTGCAACAGACAAGTGGGACTATCCAACATACCAGCGGTTAGTAAAAAGATTTTGTGCCAACGTGGTTTAGTTAAATGGCTAACCAGATTGACTAATTTTTTTTCTAATATTTGTGGGTTGGGGCTATTAATAATATTTTTAGCTGTTAAATACTCCTGAAAAGCTATATGCGAGAACGAGTAAATTCCCTGCGCCTGCTCTATCAGTAATCCATGTGTCTCAAGCAATTTCAGTACTGCTTCACTGTTGAGTTGCAGTATCTCAGGCTCAGTTTGGGCTATGGGTAAGTTACAGAGGTAGTCCGTAATGTATTGCTCGACAATACTTTGTGTGAAAAAGTAATGATCTTGCTTAAAGGTAATAGCAGCAATTTGACTCAGCAGTTCAAGCTTTTGAGCTAAAGACAAATGAAAATAAATTTCATCTCGTTTAATGTTCCTCACTTTATCCCAGCGATTGAGCAAAATGTCCAATCCTTGGTTGTAAAATTCGACCCTTCTAATTGGAAAGTCCGAGCAAGCTTGAAACACACAACAAGCCAAATTAAGCAAAAGTGGTCTGACAGCTAGTTCTCGAATTTGTTGATTCTCTAATAACTGTAATTTTTGCACGAACTGACAAGCTAAGGCTTTTCCTTTTGGGATGGAATTCTTGCTAACGTTGACAAACCAATTTTGCACAAAAGCCTCAATTTGAGAACAATCAAAATCAGCAATTTCAACATCGCTAAATTCCTCGAACTGATACTGTTGATAACCGATACGACATGTTAGGATCAACTTATTTTGGTAATAGTTTGCAGAAAAACTGCGAATTTTAGTGATGATTTTGGCGTTATCATATTCTGGAATTTCATCTAAGCCATCCAGTAGAATTAATATTTTGCCACTAACTAGTAATGTTTGAATTTCTTGGTCTGAAGCTCCGCAGTTGGCAAGCTCTTGACTAATATAGTTCAATAAACTGTAATTTCCAGATTCTCTAGCATCCTCGGCAAAGTTTTTCAAGCGAATAAAAATTGGTATCCGGTCTGATAATAATTTGCCTTGATTGCATTGCATAGCAATATACTGTAAAAACGTGGTTTTACCAGACCCTGGTTTACCTAGTACCATGAGTTTGGGATAGGTGATAACTGCTTGGATTGCAGAAACTCGTTCTTGATAAAGTTGATTAGAAGCAAAAGAGTTGAACTCTTCAGGAATGAAGCTTTGTAGCTCGAGGATGTCTATCCATCTTCGACTTGTAATATTATTCAGAATATTGGTGCTGACATAAATTTCTTCTAGTTGAATTGGTTGATCGATATCTAACAACCGCGTAGTGGCACATTGAGATTTAATCTTATCACTTAGACGCGATCGCAACATTTGCACTAAGCTTTCGACATCTTGGCAGTCTTCCCATTCCTGGTTGTTTTCTATCAGTAGCCTCTGATTGGGTAGTTCAGCAATGTCTTGCCAATCTAAACCAAGTCGGAAGCATATCTCCATAAAGTTCTGACGCTCAATCGGTTTACCTGTAAAAAATTTCCAGATTGGCTGTCGAGTCTCAAGTCCTACCTCACTAGCTAAATACTCTTGTGTCCATTCTCTGATTTTAAAAGCCCTTTTTGCTTTCTCAATACCTACAGTAGATGCTTTTAACGAACGTCGTGCCATAGACCAGTTTTTGAATCTCCAGTTATCAATTTAAGGAAGCTTTTAATAAATTAATTATTAATTTATGATTATGTCATTTTAAAGTTGGAGTTATATCAAGTTTTTTCTAAAATCTAAATCCAATATTGTAATTAGCGTAATTAATGTAGTGTAATTAATATTCATTAATACGAGCAGTTTTATTATTGGCTTTTAAAAATAACTAATTTATTTCGGGGCTTTCCTCCTCCTTATGGCTTACATTTTAGCTTTTTCTGGGAAAAACAATATTTTTTAGTATTGCGTTATTTTCAATACGTAATTTAATTAAAAGTAGGAAAAGTAGGAAAAGTAGGAAAGGTAGGATAGATATACAAATAAAAGCAAACTTAAGTGATATAACTTATACGTTAAGTCATACATTCTGCTGAATGCGATCGCAGACAGACTTATTGCACTCATCGCTTATTTACAAGAACCTTGCTATTGGGTATGCCAAAAGATAGTTGCTAGTTTTACCAGTACTCAATACAAACTTTCAGATTGCGATCGCCCAAGTTGATAAAATTCTCAAAGGTTTTACCTTAAAAAGCTACGTCAACGCCATCTTTAGCAGTGCTATTCGCGAAACTTTGTACCAAAAGAGGGAAGCAGAAAGCCCAAAAAACTCTCCCATCTGCATCTGTGCGATTTTAATGATAAGTTTTTAAGCGGACATGGTATCAACTAGCTACACCTACGCAGGTATAATTTATATGACCGAGAAATACTCAGATTTTAACTCTGGTTTGGCTTTTTTATAGATAATTATAGTGAGTAATTATCAGCTAAATCCACTTACAAATAAAAAGCCATGAAAGAAAAAACTAAACAACAAATGCGTATATGGGCAATGTTTTGTCATCTCTCGGCTTTGCTAGGGTGGATATTATTGTGTTTTTTGGTATTTCTTGGTATTCCTTTATATTTACCTTTAAATGTTTTGTCTCCACTCCTAATTTGGCGCTTTAAAAAATCTCAATATCCTTGGATTGATTTACAATGTAAGGAGTCATTAAATTTTCAAATTTCTTTAACTTTCTACACTTTTATTATGATAACGGTATCTTTGATTGTAATATTAATTAGCTTTAGTTTAGCAATGACTAATAATGGTTCAATCAATGGCATAAAAAATACTTTAGATAGCTTATTGATTATACTTGTGTCATTAATTTTATTCAAACTATTACTACAATCTTTTGTAGTGACTTTTGCTGCTGTTAAAGCTTACAATGGGGAGCATTATCGTTATCCCTTTACAATTAGAGTTTTACGATAATCCTATCTGATAGTATACTAGATTAAAAAAGCGATCGCTAGATGTTCTAACTCAATAGCAACCGCCAAACAGGAGGAAAAAGATTATCTACGAAGTTTGATATAACTACACATTAGATATGAATTCTCAAAGGATATTAAGTAAATAATAAGTTGCATAAAAATGAGGATAAAAACTAGATGATTGGAGTTGCGATCGCAGGCACTGGATTTGGTCAAAAAGTCCACATACCGGGATTCCAAGCACATCCTCGCACTGAGGTAGTTGCTGTTTATAATCGAGATATAAATAAAGCCAAAGCCATAGCAGAATCCCATAATATCCCCCACGCTTGCGACTCACTCGCAGATATTGTGGCATTACCAGAAGTGCAAGCCGTCAGCATTTCGACACCGCCCTTTTTGCACTATGAAATGGCAAAAACCGTATTGCAAGCTGGAAAACATTTATTACTAGAAAAACCGACAACTTTAAATGCATTTGAAGCAAAAGAACTTTATCAGTTAGCTAAAGCAAAAAGCGTTATTGCAACTGTAGACTTTGAATTTCGCTTTGTACCAGCATGGCAATTGTTTGCAGAGTTATTGTCAGAAAAGTATGTGGGTGAGTTACGTCTAATTAAAATTGATTGGTTAGGTTCTTCTCGTGCTGATGTTTCACGCCCTTGGAATTGGTATTCTGATAAAGAGAAAGGAGGCGGTGCATTGGGATCTTTAGGTTCTCACGCCTTCGATTATATTCACTGGTTATTTGGGCCAGTGCGTAGATTAAACGCTCATTTAACTACTGCTATTCCTACACGAATTGACCCGATTAGCGGGGAATCTAAGGCAGTGAATACAGATGACAATTGTATATTAACGTTGGAATTAGCCAATGGTACACCTTGCCAACTTTCTATCAGCGCAGTGGTTCATGCAGCAAGAACTCATTGGGTAGAAGTATATGGCGATCGCGGTACATTAATTGTAGGCAGTGAAAATCAAAAAGATTATATACATGGTTTTCGTGTTTGGGGTTCCCAGCCAGGTAAACCTCTAACAGAAATAGAAATACCGAATCGGTTAATTTTTTCCAAAAATTATGCTGATGGCCGGATTTCGGCATTTATCCGCGTAGTAGAGCAATGGGTGCAAGGAATTGAACGCAATCAGGAAATTACACCATCACTACGCGAAGGAATTTATTCTCAGTTGTTGATGGATTTATCTCATGAATCGCATCAAAAAGCAAGTTGGTTAGATGTACCTAGTTTGGAAGAATTTCTGAGTAACTAGAAAACAAATGAGCAAAACTCCTCGCATTCGTATCCCACCAGAAGTCAAAAAATATGTTTTTCAACGCGACCAATATCAATGCCGAAGTTGCGGTAAAACTAATGTAGAAACTAACCTCAGTATCGATCATATTATTCCCCTTGCTCGTGGGGGTCAAAATGATATCAGTAACCTCCAAACTCTCTGTTTTACCTGTAATCAGCAGAAAACAGATAATATCGATCCGCGTTTTCGGCGATATTTTCAGCTTTAGGTTACGATGGTATGAGCTATTAGTTTCTCCTCATTTCTATGCCTCAAAATCACAATAGCAATTCCCGAAGATTTCCCAACATTAAAACTACAATTATTTACCTCTTCGCTATCACAGCTATGTTAGTAGTAGCCTTTCCCTGGTTATATGAGATTAAAACTAAAGCTGGGATCGATATATCACCTGGACGCCATGCAGGAACATTTTTTGAAAAACATACCCGTGGACTCTTTAAGTGTGAGTGGCTTTATCCCTACCATTGCGATCGCTCCCACGTTAGGTAAAGAAAGTTACAGCAGAATTCAGGAGTCAGAATGGGCTACGCCCCGCTGCGCTAACATGAGTAAAACAAGCTTTATTACCTGGACTTGAGATGAATCGTTGTGTACTTCACTAACTTGTAATTCATTGTAAAAATCAAAGGGGATAATTATCCCCTTCTCTCTGTATGAAATTTTAATCCAAATATATTTACCTCGTTCCCAATCTTTAGCTGGCAACTAGGTTTTGACTTAAGTTGAAAACTATATCGGATAGGCGTTTTGCAAATCCCTCACGCCCTCATCCTCTAACCCCTTCTCCCAAAGGAGCTACGGTGTACACACAAGTCCTAAAAACCTTGTTTGATAGGACTTTTCCTCGTTCCCAGTCTCCGACTGGGAATGCATTCCTTGAGTCAGAGACTCAATGCCAGATTGGAGGCAGAGCCTCAACGAGGAGCATTCCCACGCAGAGCTTGTGTTCGAGATAAACGAGAGAACAATGGAAAATCAAGCTTTTTTCTACTTGTGTGTACACCGTAGCCCCAAGGGAGAGGGGCTGGGGGTGAGGGCAAAACGTTGACACCAATGTACTGCTGTGCGCCACTACATCTATCCCAACTGATTTGAGATCGAGCTAACATCAACGGCTAACTTTTTGCCCAACTTGAGCAACTGAAGACACTGATTATCTCCTTCATTACCAAGGTTAGTAATACACACCGGTGCTATCTGACTTTGCAGACAACTAAAATATAGTTCCTGCGATCGCTGTAGGGAAATGTCAATATTTAGTTGATCCCCGACATCAATCAATCGCTCCAATAGTTGGATATCTGCATTAAAACTACCATTGGCATCGTGCAACAATTGCCAGAGCGATCGCGCAATTAACTGTTCTAACATTTGCTTACCGTCGGGAATATTCAGCCGACAACGCAGATGTTTTGCTTCAGTAGCGATCGCCTCTAATTCTAAGATGTGATTCCAACTCTTTTGGGGATCGGCAATCTCTTGTTCAAGCGATCGCAATGTCATCAGACAGCGATGCCCTAAAGCAATATCTGCTGCTACCTGCAACTCTTGTGGTACTGCTATTTCATCTCGATGAAATGCCATTAGTACACCATAATTATCGCGGTAGGCTTGAGTATACAACTGTCCTAAACGTGTCAGTGTTTCCTGACTAAGCAGCCCCATAATCCGGTGGCGTTCTTCAGCAAATAGATTCTGTAAGCTGAAAGCTTCTTCACCAAATAGCTGTGTCATCGCCAAGATCGTATGAGCTGCACTAGCTTGTTGTAGTGCCCCAAACAGTTTTTCTTTTAATTGGCTGTAGTCACGTCGCCCAGTAAATTGTTGAATACAGCAGTGAAAATCCCAGCCTCCCAAATGGAGAACCGCAAATACCAAATTCTCACTTTCCCAAGTAATCTCTGATACCAACTTTAAGCTTCCGACAGCCAGAGTTAGCGATCCCATGCGTTGCAGTTGGTAATCTAGCTCATTAGCAGCATAGCAATAAACTTTTTTGTGGTAACGCTGAGACTGTTTGTCAGCCACATCTTTTCTAGGCAAAGAATTGTGCGTCTGTGCTGGTTTCTGATTAGTAAACAGGGAAGTAATGGCGTAATGGGCTGCTACTTGCTTAAAGCCAAGCTGGGCAGTTAACACGAGTTGCCGATAAATTTCTGCACCGTGTTTGAACTGCTCCACATTACTGGGAGCTAAACCAAGACGTTTGACAAAGCCTTTTTCTAACTGCACACCAGCCACTTCCCCCGCCAATTCCAACGCACGGGAAGCGTAGCGCAGAATTTGTGTCCCCTCTGGACGGGAAATTTCTTCAAAAAACCAACCGCAACTAGTGAACATCAGCAAAGCGTGACGCTGCATTTCCAATAGGCGCAGGGCGTCTACTTGTTCGGCTGCGGTTAGTTTGTGGGTTTGATGACGGGCGAGGAAACGGTTGACATTGCTAGCAGAGCGATCGCGCAATACTTGGATATATTCATCTCGCGCTAGCCAAGGATCGCGAAATAACTGTCTACCATGTTCTTCATACACTTCAGTTAGCTGATCCCGCAGCCAATTGAGGGCATCCCGCAAGGGACGACGCCATTTCTGATGCCAAACACCGCCCTCTCCACCACAACCACAGTCATCCTCCCATCTGCCGACACCGTGGGCGCAACTCCAGGCTGTGACTGACTTTAATTCCACTTCCCAACTGGGAGAATTTAAGCTCAAGTAGTGGGCGAAGTTCGTCACCGTCCAACCTTGTTGAGGAAACTCTTTGGTAAAGGCGTAGGCTAAAGTTTTCTCTGTTCCCTTTTTGTGGTGTCCAAAGGTTTCCCCATCTGTCGCCACAGAAATTAGCTGTGCTGGACGATGATCCCCACGCACCGCCGAACCAATCCGGCCGGCAAAGTGACTGGAATTATAAACGACATCACTAAAACCCATATCCCGCGATATCGGCCCATCGTAGAAGAAGATATCAATGTAGGGTAATTCTTCTGTACTACTATCGTTGGGGCTAGTGGCGATCGCCTCCGGCGGGGCGTAGCCCAACGCACTCAGAGGTGAAGATGAAGTGTCTAGTGTGGGCTTCAAATAACAACGATAGGGACGGGTGGAATCAATCTGACTACCACCGACTTCGATCCATTCAGAATGGGAACGATCTTCTGTGGGGAGGGGACGGCAACGCAGTGCTTGAGATGGTGCAAGGACGATGAAGCGAATACCTTCAGCCACAAGAGCTTCTAAGGTTGCGTAGTCTACAGCCGTTTCTGCTAGCCACATTCCTTCGGGATCGCGGCCAAAGCGGGAGCGGAAGTCTTCTTTACCCCAGCGAATTTGGGTATATTTGTCGCGCTCGTTCGCCAGAGGCATGATGATGTGATTGTATACTTGCGCGATCGCATTGCCGTGACCATGTAAGCGATCGCTACTCTTGGCATCCGCCTCTAAAATCCGCTGATAAACTTCCACATCGTAGCGTTCTAGCCACGACATCAGCGTTGGGCCAATATTAAAACTGAAATACTCGTAATTATTAACGATCCCCACCACTTCACCTTGGTCATTTAAGACTCTGGCAAAGGCGTTTGGACGATAGCATTCCCAATGAATCCGCTCATTCCAATCATGGAAAGGTGCAGCGCTCGGTTGGCGTTCAATTGCGTCCAGATAAGGGTTTTCCCTTGGTGGCTGGTAAAAATGACCATGCACCGTCACATAAACACCATTAGCCTTGTTCAGGGGATCGGTTTCTTTGGTGTTATTGGGATCTGAATGTAATGTTAACGTTGAGCCAGAGCTAGCTGGCATTTCAGCAGCAGAAGTCATGTATATTTATCCAAAACAAAAAACTTGCATTTGCACCGAAGTAATTGTGCATAAACCTTTCTCCAATAGTTTGAACACAAAATCCGGTATAAACAACAACTATGAAATCCAACTAAATTTTTGACAAAGCGGTTTAATTAGACCTCTTGCAAAAGTCCCTAATACCCCACCCCCAACCCCTCCCCGCTTGCGGGGAGGGGAGACAAAGCGTAGCTTTGGCGGGGTGGGGTTCTTTCTTATTTTTGATTTATGCAAGAGGTCTATTGTAGTGGGAAATCTGCGTTATCGCACAGCCCTTTCCCTGAAGGCTTAAAATAATTAGCCATTGAACAAAGCCTCAGTTAGGGGTTTTTTCTTCTTTAGCGCCAATCAAAATTTTAATTGTCTTTTAATATATTAAACCCCATTTTTGATGTAATACTTTGGCTCAGATTCATACTTTTGCAACAAAAGATTACGAGAACTCATTATATCGCAATTTTGCTTTACACAACATCCACAGCGGCGAACGGAAAACAGTACAATCTCTGAATTGTTCTACAAGCGGTTGAGAGTATCCTATGGGAGTGCTGAGTGAAAGTGATTGTTAATTCAACACTCCAAATTTGAAACTTAGGATTGCTCGCTGTGAATGATACCCTCAACTTAAGACAACAAATGTCAACCAAAAACATTATTCTTTTCGCTTTACTACTGTTTATCCCGGTTTCTGTAGCAGCCCACTTTCTGGAATGGGGAGAATTGACAGTTTTCATTACAGCTGGATTAGCAATTCTGCCTTTAGCAGCTTGGATGGGTACAGCGACAGAAGAAATTGCTGTCGTAGTGGGGCCATCATTAGGGGGCTTGTTAAATGCCACCTTTGGCAATGCTACAGAATTAATCATTGCCTTAGTAGCCCTGAACGCTGGGTTAATAGATGTAGTCAAAGCTAGTATCACGGGATCGATTATTAGCAACTTACTACTGGTGATGGGTTTTTCCATGCTTTTGGGAGGATTGCGCTACAAAGAACAGACATTTCAGCCAATTGTGGCGCGGGTGAATGCTGCTTCGATGAATTTGGCAGTGATTGCCATTTTGATGCCAACGGCAATGAATTATACTTCTCAAGGAATTAACGAAGAAACACTGCAAAATCTTTCTATTGCTGTTGCCGTAGTCTTAATCTTGGTTTATGCCTTAACGCTGCTATTTTCGATGAAAACCCACTCCTATTTGTATGATGTAGGTGTAGCAGAGACAGAAGAACAAGAAGAAACCCCTCACGCAAAACCAAATATGATGTTATGGGTTGGTGTGCTGCTAATATGCACCTTACTAGTGGCAATTGAGTCAGAAATGCTAGTAGATTCTCTAGAAGTGGCCACATCTCAGCTAGGTTTGACGGCGCTGTTTACAGGGGTGATATTGGTTCCCATCGTCGGTAACGCGGCTGAACACGCTACAGCAGTCACCGTGGCAATGAAAAATAAGATGGATCTTTCCCTTTCGGTAGCCGTGGGATCGAGTATGCAGATTGCCCTATTTGTTGCACCCGTGTTGGTGATAGCAGGGCGGGTATTAGGTAAACCAATGGATTTGGATTTCAAACCCTTTGAATTAGTCGCTGTGGTTGTGTCAGTGTTGATTGCCAACAGTATTAGTTCCGATGGTAAGTCCAATTGGCTAGAAGGTACTTTGTTATTAGCTGCTTATACAGTATTGGGGTTCGCCTTCTACTTCCACCCAGTGATGGAAGGTATGGGTTAGTACCGCAAGGCGGAAATCAAAAGGAGCCAGTGCGTTGGGCGGCTCTGCCGACTTGAAGCAACTGGCGTTCAAAAGCTTGTATATCAAGGCTTTTGCTTGTTTAAAATGGTGGCTTGATTTCCGCCGCGCTGTACTAGTTAGTAAGTAGTGCGACGCCGAGTAGCCCATCGTAGAGATCGCTCATATTTTAACGGATTCGCAAAAGTCTCCACCCTTAACGCCAGTAAAATAAAGAGATATAAGAGCGATCGCCTGTATGAGCTACTGCCTTAATCCCCATTGTCCCAAGCCGGAAAATCCTGATGATGTTAAGTTTTGCCGGACTTGCGGTACCAAATTACTCCTCAAAGAACGTTACCGTGCTATCAAACCAATCGGACAAGGTGGTTTTGGCAAAACTTTCTTAGCTGTAGATGAGGATAAACCCTCAAAACCACGCTGCGTAATTAAGCAATTTTATCCCCAATCCCAAGGCACTAGCACTCTTGCCAAAGCCGTAGAGTTATTTAACCAAGAAGCAGTGCAGTTAGATGAATTGGGCAAGCATCCCCAAATTCCCGAACTACTGGCATATTTTACTCAAGAAAATCGGCAGTATCTTGTACAAGAATTTATCGACGGGCAAAACTTAGCCCAGGAATTGGCACATAAAGGTGCTTTTAATGAAACACAAATTTGGCAACTATTAAACGATTTATTGTCAGTTTTGCAATTTTGCCACGCCAGACACGTCATTCACCGCGATATCAAGCCAGAAAATATTATTCGTGAGAGCAATGTCGAACGCAAACTAGTATTAGTAGATTTTGGTGCTGCTAAATCTACCACTGGCGCTGCCTTAAATAAGACTGGTACTAGTATTGGTAGTCCAGAATATGTTGCTCCTGAACAAATGAGAGGTAGGGCTGTATTTGCCAGCGATATTTACAGTTTGGGTGCGACTTGTATTAATTTATTAACAGTGCGATCGCCCTTCGATTCTTATGATACCAACAACGATACTTGGGTATGGCAACAATACTTGCAAACTCCCGTCAGTAATGAATTGAGTCGCATTCTCAACAAGATGCTAGCAAGTATCCCCATTCGGCGTTATCAAACAGTAGACGAAGTTCTCAAAGACTTAAATAAATACTCGCCAGCAGCAGCAAAACCAGCAATAGCACCAAAGCCTATCCCTCAATCACCACCAAATTCTCCACCCAATTTTGTATCGAAATCTCCTAGTCAACTGGAGCGGGAATTAGAAGAAATGAAAACCCAATTTATGGGTAACAGCAAACCTCAACCAAATAAAATACAGCCACAAAACCCCACGCCTCAGCCTTCTAGTACAAACAAAATAGATGAAGAATTAGAAGAATTAAAAGCCAAATATCTTGGTAATAATAACCCTTAAAATAAATAAAAATAAAGAATTGCTATTATCCTCTGCGTTCTCTGCGCCTCTGCGGTTCGTTAAAAAAGTGGCTCTGAAACTCAGAGCCACTTCTAAATCTGTATTTTGAAATTAACTAACCTTTCAGAATATCCTCATACAGATAAGCGAAACCTTACTTCTCCGCTTCAGCAATAGGAACCCATTCAGTGTGGAAACTTCCGGGCTTATCAAGACGCAGGTAGGTATGTGCGCCGAAGTAGTCGCGTTGTGCTTGAGTTAGATTTTGAGGCAAGCGATCGCGGCGATAGCTGTCAAAATAATCCAAGGATGCGCTAAATGCGGGTACTGGAATTCCCACTGTTGCAGCTGTCGCAATCACTTCCCGCCAAGCAGTCTGTCTGTCGAGAATTGTCTGCTTAAATTCGGGAGCTAACAGCAAGTTAGGCAAAGCTGGATTTTCGCTAAAAGCCTTCTTAATCTTATTCAAGAAGCGAGCGCGAATAATACAACCGCCTTTCCAAATCCGTGCCATTTCGCCCAGATTCAAATTCCAGTTATATGTTTTGGAAGCTGTGGATAGCAACGCCATCCCTTGAGCATAAGAACAGATTTTTGAGCAATAGAGAGCATCGCGTACTTTGTTGATAAAGTCCTTGGTTTGCCCGTCATACTTGACACTTGGGCCTGTGAGGACTTTCGATGCTGCTACCCGCTCCTCTTTAATCGAAGATATAATCCGGGCATTAACTGCTGCTGTAATTGTAGGAATAGAGACTCCTAATTCCAAGGCAGTTTGCACAGTCCAGCGTCCAGTTCCCTTTTGACCGGCAGCGTCAACAATCAAATCGACCAGGGGTTGATTTGTGTCTGGATCAATATATGGGAAGATATTCTTCGTAATCTCAATCAAAAATGAATCGAGTTCATCGGTGGTGTTCCATTCAGCAAACACGTCATGTAGCTGACTGGGGTTTAATCCAGCGACATTTTTCAGCAAGTCGTAGGCTTCAGCAATTAGCTGCATATCGCCATACTCAATGCCGTTGTGTACCATTTTCACATAGTGGCCAGAACCACCAGGGCCAATATAGGTTACACAAGGGCCATCATCGACTTGGGCAGCAATTTTGTTGAAAATTGGTGATAGAAACTCGTAAGAGCTTGTTGTACCTCCAGGCATCAGAGATGGGCCATTCAACGCCCCTTCTTCACCGCCACTGACACCCATACCAAGATACCGAAGCCCAGTAGGTTCTAATTCCTGAGTGCGGCGTTCCGTATCTTCAAACCAAGAGTTGCCACCGTCGATAATGATATCGCCTTCTTCTAACAAGGGTTTGAGTTGAGCAATCACCGCATCCACTGGCTTACCAGCTTGCACCATTACTAGAATTTTGCGGGGACGTTCCAATAAGGCAACGAATTCTTCTAGAGTAAAGGCGGCTTTGACGTTCCGTCCTGTAGCACGCTGCGCCATAAACGCATCCGTTTTTTCGCGGGAGCGGTTGTAAACTGCAATTGGGAAGCCATTGCGCTCCACGTTGAGAGCGATGTTCTCACCCATAACGGCTAATCCAATCACACCAAAGCTTTGTAGTGTCATAAAAAATTTCTGGCTAACTCTTGCAGATCCTTTACCTATAAGGGTAGTCCGATATTTTCCGTTCTCCCCTAAAGAAGACCTTAAGACTTGATATAAACGACAAAAATCCACAACTAACATGGATAATTAATTTTAAATTGTATCTAAATCAACAATTGACTGGCAAAATTTGCAAAATTGAAATAATTAAAGGACGCAGTAAGGAGTAACCAAATAATGCTGGCATTTGTCCTAGCTTTGGTAGTGGGTCTTGGTAGTTTAGCCATTTATATAGCAGCTTTCTTTTTCCCAGAAATCCACCGCAAGAATGACTTTATCTGGAGTGGCGTAGGATTATTCTACGCTTTAGTTTTATGGGTGTTTGCACCACGCATTACTGGAGGTTTGTTGCTGGGTCATGTGGCTAGTGTGGCTCTTTTGGTCTGGTTTGGCTGGCAAACTCTATCATTACGTCGGCAATTGACCCCACAGGCACAACAAACCCAAGTACCCAGTGCTGAGACGGTAAAAACTGGCATTCAAGAACAGGTGAATAAGTTGTCCCTTCAGGAACGGCTGGGCCAGTTGCAAAAAGGTCTTGGTAGCACCTTCAGTGGCGCGAAAGACAAGGTGCAGCAGACTGTGAGTAAAAAAACACCCACAACCCCCAAACCTGAAGATATTACCTCTGTACTCTCAGAGAAACCTACTATTGAGATTATTGACAAAACTATTGTCATACCAGAACCACCAGCAGAGGAGACAGTTACTACCGACACCGAAGGAAAAACCGAAAGTGTACCGGAAGCGATTCCCCCACATCCCCCATCTCCTGAATTGGTGGAAGCAGCGCAACCAGATTTTGAAATTGAGGATAAGCAACCGATTCCCGTAGAAGACATTGCGCCAGATGCGGTACTCGCTCCCCCAGCGGAAACGCCACCGGAACAAATACCGCCTAATCAAGCTAGTTGAATGTAGTGAAACCCAACGTTAACCTAATATAATGTTGGGTTTCACTATTTCCATCAGGCTATTTTAGGGCTAATTTCAAACGCTAAATCAGAACGATAGAAGCACACATCAAACGCTAAAAAGAAATTCATGTGTCCTAAAATCAATGGGGCGTTTCTATCTCTTGTCCAAGCAAAAGCTAGCTCTACTGTCGGAAATTTCTCAACATTTGCCATCAACACCAATGCCCTCGCCTCAAACCTAGCCAAATTACCACCCAATGGAACAGAGAGTCTTTGACTTTCCCAAACTGCTCCCAGCCTTAAACCAATTTCGTAGGGCAATACGTTGACAGTAGAACCAGTATCTAGTAAGCCTGATACACTTACCGAACGATTTTCATCAGTGAGAATTAGCGGTAGATAAGGCAGCGTACTTAATGCACCGAGTTCTGGATTTACCTCAGTAAATGCAAATCTAACTTTATCAACCATGTGTTGCCGCTTTTTCTTCTGCTAATGCCTTCGCTAAAACAGCAGCAGCTTCAAAAGAATCATATAAGCCAAGACTTGCTACTTTATCCTCAGCATCCAATGGAACTAAACTTGATTCCTTTAACAATTCGGCTGCCAGGAAATGTATTAGTAAGAGTTTATCAGTGTGGGATAATTCTTTAACTAGCGGTATGAGTTCGGTAAGAAGCATAAGTTAAGGCTTTAATGAATTTAGATAAATTTTAGAGCATAGTTTGGGGAATACCCTTAGAGGATGTTTGAAAAGTCATCTTCTCGGTAACAAAAGGTTTTAGATCCCCCTAAATCCCCCTTAAAAAGGGGGACTTTGATTCCGGTTCCCTTTTTAAGGGGGGCTAGGGGGGATCAATAAGTGCCTAAAATCACAGCAAATTACTTTTAAAACATCCTCTTAGATGGCTACATTATTTTTTATCGAGTTTTTGAAGATAGTGTTGTGATTGTGCGGGTAATTAGCGGTTATCGGGATTTAAAATCTATATTTACAGATGTGGACAATCAATAGATTTTTGAGTTGTCCACCTGCCAAACCAGAAAAATTCGGATTACCTACGGATACAGAGATATCCCTGAAAGACTATCATCTTGTGTTCTCTCTACGGGTTTTCTCTACATGGGCTTTACGTGTCAGCAATTGCAAATTATCTATAGTAGTTAAACCACCTTGAGACATAGGTTTAATGTGATCAATTTGAAAATCTCTCCGCATCTGAGTTTTAACTCCACTGGCTGCACAAGTTATAAACCCTTTTGTATCTGTTTGCTTGGCGAATACAGCATTTTTAATTTTTCTGTATTCAAGAATATCTCGCTCTTTGATTTCATATAGAGTTAACTTCTCTATTGGTACAGTGTCAGGAATTACACTTGGTATTGATATGGATACATTACCGTATATATCTGGATTAGTAATCTTCCTAATTTCATCGTCCAATTGCTTCATGAAATATAACTGGTTGTAGCTGAATATAACTTGCCAAAAAGACTTTTCATCATTCCAAATTGAGTTGATATAGTCAGACTCTGCTCTACGACCTAACGAATTATCGTAGATATGTCTTGCTACGATAGATAAATCACACTTTCTTCTCTCGCTAAAAGCTAGAAATGCTGGTGGGATTTGCTTTTGAGCATAGAAACGCAAGATATTTTTTACATCTTCATCTCTGTAACCAAGCAAAGTTTGATAGTCATGAAAATAAATTTGCTTTGCAGTTTGCCAAAGCTTTTCAAGTTCTGGTTCGGTCAATATTTCCCTATCTTGTAAATCAATACTTTGGAATAGAGTCTTCAAATCGTTAACAAAATTGTCGTATGCTTCTTCTGTATCGTCATACAACAAGACATCATAAGGTCTAGGATTAGGCTCATATCCTTCGGATGGTTCGAGAATGGAAAAATGATAAATTCCAATAGGAATCCTCTTCAAAAAGTCTAGTTTTTCTAAACCACTAGTATCAATGGAGTTATCCATGATACGAGCGAATTCTTCGATCATCTCAATAGATATCAGCCGAGCAGTTCTATTACTTGATGGAATTCCTTTTACAATAAATTCTGCATCTTCTTCAAAATGAAGTTTTTCTGGGTTGACCCAGTTAATTTTGTTTTCCCAGTCATCAATAAAGCTAACTACATAAGCTTTTTCTGTACCGCCTGCTCTTTGCCCACGCAAAGCCCGACCAATCATTTGTGTCATTAGTATTGTAGAGGCGGTCGGTCGTGTGAGAAAAACAGTTTGTACGTTAGGTAAATCTATTCCCTCGGTTAATATTTCTACATTGATTAATACTTCAAGCTCTCCATTTCTAAATTTTTGTATTTTTTCTTTATTGTCTGTTGCATTAACTGCTGCCACAATAAAATCAGAATTAATTCCTTTATCCTTAAAAACTTTGTTCAATGCAACTGCGTGTATAACATTGATAGCAAATACTAAAAGAGGTTTGTATCTCTCCCGATTTTCGATATAGTGGTCAACAATTTGCCTGTTACGTTCAATAGACTGAGCAATCTCTTCAGCAATGTCCTTTGGCAGCCTGTCAAAATCTTCGATATTTTTGATTTGCCTTGCATTCAATGCATTCAACTTTTGCTTGATTTCTATCTTCGTTTTGAGATTTTCAAAAATCGGTTCAGCAAGGATTCCCCTGGCGATTAAATTTCTCAGGTGTTCTGAGAAGATAATATCATTTGGAAAAACTAACTTTAGCAAACTCTTCTCACTCTCATCTGTTCTGAACGGGGTAGCCGTTAGCCCCAGCATTTTAAAGCCGTTATCATGTCCTCGCTTCTTTAGATTATCCTTGACAGTATTAATTACCTTACGATAGGTCTTAGCTGTTGCATGGTGTGCTTCATCTACAACTAAAAGAACTTCCTGAAAATCACAAATCCAGTTGTTTAACAAGTAATCAAGCCCGCTGTTTAGACTATCTTTACTGGCAATGATAATGTCATCAGTCTTTTCAATATTTACAGGTCGATCGTGTTTAGGATGACCTGAAATAATGCGGTATCTAAATCCTGATATATTGCTTAACAATGATGAATAGGCACTAAGTTGAAGTGTCTCAAGTGCTTGGTCAAGTAGTTCATGGCGATGAGCAATCCACAGAACCTTTTTGTTGTTGTTAATAAAATTACGTAGTAGCCAGTGAACTGCTGTTAAAGTTTTTCCGCCACCCGTGGGTAGAACTAGCAAACCTTCAAAGGCATCTTCATTAGTTTTATTCAGCGCCTTGATTGCTTCGTTCTGGTGGGAGTATAGCTCTTTGGGAGCCTCACCCCTGGTTACTTTGATTAGACCTGCGTATGTAACTTGAACAGTTGTCATAATATCTAAAATCCTAGAAAGACAGTGCTTTAGGGGAAAGGCTGGAACTATTGCTAAATCAACGGATTGCAGCAATCCATTACCCTAATTGTCAGTATTCCCAAACCTATATGCTGTCTAACTAATTACCAAGATATTTATATAGAATTAAATGTATGAATAAAGACTTTAATTTAAGCGATCGCACTTTTGAAAGTACGATTAATGTCAAATAAGATTCCCAACTTCTTTTAAGAAGAAACAGCTTTCAAATGTGAGCCATGATGAGATAGGTAGTTCGAGTTAATCACTCGATTACGCCCAGAATTTTTAGCCTGTAACAAACATTGATCGGCACGATATAGCAAACTCTCTCCTTTCTCATCATCCTCAGCTTGCAGAGAGGCTGTACCCAAACTAATGGTGACATTAATTGTCAGTTTATTGTTGAGTGCAAATGGTTCGTCGCTAACTACGCGATTGAGACGACGGGCTACTAATAGTGCTTCCTCATCGGTAGTGTTAGCTAGAAGAATTACAAATTCTTCGCCACCATAGCGGAATGCTGTATCTTGACAGCGCAGATTGTGGCGCAAACGCTGACATAATACTTGCAAGATGCGATCGCCTACTAAATGCCCATGAGTATCGTTAACTTTCTTGAAATGATCTACATCCAGAATAATCAAACTCAGGGAAGTTTTTTGGGCCCTGGCTCTTTGAATTTGTCTGGGTAAGTCCCATTCTAAAGCACGACGATTATTTAATTCTGTCAACGAATCGGCTAAGGCGATCGCAGATAACATATCATTTGTCCGAATCAAATCTCGGTATTTTTGCGCTTTCCGCAAACCAACTGTCAATTGAGCAAGTATTAGTCCATGATTGGCAGTCAACTCTGCCAAGCTATAGTCTGTTTTTTCTTCAATAAGATGCCAAATATATGCATCGGCTCCTTGCTTTAGAGCCGCAGCACTCATTTCCAATTCCCTATACCAACCTTTATTTCGATCGGTAAGCTGCTGGGAACGATCCTCGAAAAGAATACAATATATCCACGATAGTTTTGTCTGATCTTTCAACCAACCGCAGAGTTCCATACTACTATCCAGGCTAGCCTGCACCAGGATTATATCGGGGGGTGTTGTTTTAATCCGCGACACTGCTCGATCTAAATTGTCTATAATTTCTACACTAAAAGCAGTCGCATAACGGATCTGATCTGGAAGTGTGGCGATAAAATTATTTTTTCCAAAGATCAGAATAGAAATATTCATTGCTTTATTTTTTATCCTATTTAAATTTTAAATAAATTCACTTGTGTCACTACTGCTCTTGTGTCTAATACTAAATATGATGTTTTAGGCTAAATTATATTTTTTTACATCTTGTTTTTTAAGCATCTATTAGATAGTGAACTTCCAAATTTAATCTCATTTTAAGACTTTAGATTTACTACTACCGTTTGGGAAATATTCATTTCTAACAACTAATGTCTTCTTTACAGTTTATTTTTAAAACAGTAAAAATACTGAATATTATTTAAATGCATAAAAACTATTGCTGTGGTTTCTTAAGTACTATTTCCATGATGGAATTACCGAAACAAATAGTTTGTAATAACCATTTCATTAGGTAGACAAATTTATTCCCAAGTAGAAAAATAAAGAAAATATAAAGTTTATTGATTGAATTATCAAATCCGAAATTTTATTATGCAACTCAAAATATTATTTTCCATAAAAAATTTTAGCCTTTTTCTTTATAAGCTAGGCTTAGATCGCATATTAAGAAAGTGTTTAAAATATATATAATATACACAGCAAAACTACCTACGGCTATGTACAGTCGCTTTTTGGGGCTTACCTATCATCTAAATAAAGACAGAATTTGTCGGGTTAAATTTTATAATTTAAGTAAAATTTAAACTCTAAAAAACAATGCGTTAGCAGAAGAAATAAAATATTTCCGCCTATCTTTTATCGAGATTTTCCTATTTACTTAATTCACTTCTTTTTTATTTGCTGTAATATCATAAATTTAGAAAACAAAGCTAAATAAAAAAATTATGTCAAAACCTGTTACTAATTTGAGGAAGTTATTTCTATTCCGCCTTTCTACAGGTGGAAAATATAAAAAATTTTGTTAGCGTCGCTTGAGATATTAAAGTCTAAACTTCTTCTGTGAAAAGCTGGAATCCGAACGATAACCTTCTCCAGCGTAACCAGCAGCAACAATTACCTGTTTGATTGACTCCTCAGAAGTTTTGAACCCACCGTGACAGTTTTAGCGTTAATATCGACATCCATTTTGACTTCAGGTTCCGTAACCTAGTAATTATTTTTGCACATCCCTCAAAAGCAATATTTGATACTTTCAGTTTTAGTGCCTTTTGTTACCTCAGTATGGGAATTTTAAAGTATTTCTTAATGATTAATTTTAAGCATCGAAATGCGATGTCTACGACGGGCTACGCCTATGCACATCCCGCCAAAGTCAGGTAGTAGCGCAAAAGCATCTTATTAGCTGCATATGTCTCACCCAATGGCAGAATTCGCTGGCAGTAATATGAAACAAAATGCAAGAATATATAAAGCTATTTATGAAAATACACCTACCTAGTGCCGCTACGCCTAAGTCGAAAGTCTAAAGTCTAAAGTTAAAAATACCTATGTCTTCAAATCCCCAGTACCTAAGCGGTAACGAAATTCGCAACATATTTCTCGACTTCTTTGCTCAACGGGAACACCAAATTCTCCCAAGTGCCTCCCTCGTGCCAGAAGACCCAACTGTACTGCTGACGATCGCGGGGATGCTACCATTTAAGCCAATATTCTTGGGGCAGCGCACACCAGAATTTAAACGGGCTACGACTTCGCAAAAGTGTATCCGTACCAACGACATTGAGAATGTTGGACGCACCAAACGGCATCACACCTTTTTTGAGATGCTGGGCAATTTCAGCTTTGGTGATTATTTTAAAGAACAAGCGATCTCTTGGGGTTGGGAAATCTCTACGCAAGTCTTTGGCTTTTCCCCCCAAAATCTTGTCGTCAGCGTTTTTAAAGATGATGATGAAGCCTTTGGAATTTGGCGCGATCAAATCGGTGTGCCGATAGCAAGAATTAAACGCTTGGGTGAAGACGATAACTTTTGGGTATCTGGCCCGACTGGCCCTTGTGGCCCTTGTTCCGAAATTTATTATGACTTCCACCCAGAACGGGGTGATGAAAATATAGATTTAGAAGACGATTCTCGGTTCATCGAGTTTTACAACCTCGTCTTTATGCAATATAACCGGGATGCTTCTGGGAATTTAACGCCGCTGCAAAACAAGAACATCGACACCGGTATGGGTTTGGAGAGAATGGCGCAAATTCTCCAAAAAGTGCCCAATAACTACGAAACTGACCTGATTTTCCCAATTATCCAAACAGCAGCGCAAATTGCTGGCATCGACTACCACAAAAGTGATGAAAAAACCAAAGTCTCTCTAAAAGTTATTGGCGATCACGTTCGTTCTGTTGTCCACATGATTGCTGATGAAATTCGCGCTTCCAACGTGGGACGGGGTTATGTGCTGCGGCGATTAATTAGGCGGGTGGTGCGTCATGGGCGATTAATTGGGATTTCTGGCGAATTTACTACCCAAGTTGCCGAAACTGCGATCGCTCTTTCCGAATCAGCTTACCCCAATGTGCGTCAGCGAGAAGCAGCAATTAAAGCTGAGTTGCAACGAGAAGAATCGAATTTCCTCAGAACTCTGGATAGAGGCGAAAAACTCTTGGAGGAGGTTATAAATCGTATATCTCCAATACGGGATGAGCAGTATCGTCCATCTTCTTCACCAGAACCAAAAGTTTCCGGTTTGCCAGAATCAAAAGTTTCCGGTTTGCCAGAACCAAAAGTTTCCGGTTTGCCAGAACTAAAAGTTTCTGGTTTGCCAGAACCAAAAGTTTCCGGTTCACCAAAACAAAAAATTTCTGGAATCGATGCTTTTACCCTCTACGATACTTACGGCTTCCCCTTGGAACTGACACAGGAGATTGCAGAAGAACAGGGACTAGAAGTGGATGTTGAGGGATTCAATACCGAAATGCAAAAGCAGGTGGAACGTGCCAAAGCAGCACATGAAACCATCGATTTAACTGTACAAGGTTCCCTCGACAAACTAGCAGAACACATTAAAGTCACCGAATTTATAGGTTATACCCAACCTGCTGCAACTGCTAAAGTCGAAGCGATTTTGGTAGAAGGTGTTTGCCAAGAGGAAGCAGAAGCGGGGACAGAGGTGCAAATTGTCCTTGACAAAACACCATTTTATGCTGAATCTGGGGGACAAATCGGCGATCGCGGTTATATCTCCGGTGATGGTATCGTAGTTCGGGTAGAAGACGTGAAGAAAGAATCTGATTTCTTTGTTCACTTCGGACGCATCGAACGCGGTACACTGCGCGTAGGCGATCGCGTCACCGCTCAAATCGATCCGGCTTGTCGCCGTCGCGCCCAAGCAAACCATACCGCAACGCACCTATTGCAAGCGGCATTGAAGAAAATTGTTGATGAGGGCATATCTCAAGCTGGTTCTCTGGTTTCCTTTGATAGGTTGCGCTTTGACTTCAACTGTCCCCGCGCGTTGACAGCAGAGGAAGTTCAACAAGTTGAGGAACAGGTGAACACTTGGATTGCTGAGGCTCATGCTGCCAAGGTGGAAGTATTACCTTTAGCAGAGGCGAAAGCTAGGGGTGCTGTTGCCATGTTCGGCGAAAAATACGGAGATGAAGTCCGCGTGATTGACTTCCCTAGCGTATCAATGGAACTCTGCGGTGGAACTCATGTCAGCAATACTGCTGAGATTGGCGTGTTCAAGATTATCTCGGAAGCTGGTGTGGCTTCTGGGGTGCGGCGCATTGAAGCCGTTTCGGGGCCAGCAATCCTAGATTACCTGAATCTGCGGGATAAAGTAGTTAAAGATTTGAGCGATCGCTTTAAAGTGAAACCTGAAGAATTACCAGACAGAATCACAAGTCTGCAAAGCGAACTGAGAAATAGCCAGAAAGAATTAGAAACCTTGAAGGTACAGTTAGCGATCGCAAAATCAGACAGCTTGCTACAAACAGCCCAAACCGTAGGCGATTCTAAAATTATTGTCGCCCAATTAGAAGATGTCGATCCAGAATCATTGAAAACCGCAGCCGAACGCTTGTTGCAAAAAATCGGTAACGGTGCAGTGGTGCTGGGTTCTGTTCCTGAAGAGGGGAAAGTAAGTATAGTTGCAGCTTTTAGTCCAGAAGTGAACAAAAAAGGTTTGCAAGCTGGTAAATTTGTGGGTGCGATCGCTAAAATTTGCGGCGGCGGCGGCGGCGGAAGACCAAACCTAGCCCAAGCTGGCGGACGCGATGCAAGTAAATTACCAGATGCATTGGGACAAGCGGAAAGTGATTTAAAGTCCGCGTTGGGTTAACCAAACCGAACGGTAACTCTTAGTAGGGGCAGAATTTTAGGCGTTGCATATTTACGGGATGATTTAGCAACTCCCAAAATTCACCTCTACCCCTCTGCCTCCCCCACCCGCTACTTCCTCCCCATTCCCCAGATATGCTTCAGACTTTTCTATAATAATTAAGTCATTCCCGTCATCAAAAACAGCCTGTGACTACCACTCCTCTATCTCCAATTTCAACTGCTCAGGTTCCAGATACGCTAGGCCGCTTCGGACGCTTTGGCGGTAAGTATGTACCTGAAACGCTCATGCCTGCCTTGGCTGAATTAGAAACAGCTTATCAGCAATACCGCAATGACCCTGGTTTTCAAGCAGAACTACAGCAGTTGTTACGAGACTATGTAGGACGTGCCACACCATTGTATTTTGCTGAACGCCTGACTGCTCATTATGCCCGACCCGATCGCACCGGGCCACAAATTTATTTAAAACGTGAAGATTTAAATCATACTGGCGCTCACAAAATCAATAATGCCCTTGGTCAGGTATTGTTGGCGAAACGCATGGGTAAGCAGCGAATTATTGCTGAAACAGGTGCCGGACAACATGGAGTTGCTACAGCCACAGTTTGCGCTCGTTTTGGGCTGGAATGCATAATTTACATGGGCGTTCAGGATATGGAACGCCAAGCTTTGAATGTTTTTAGAATGCGGTTGATGGGGGCAGAAGTTCGTCCGGTGGAAGCGGGAACGGGAACCTTGAAGGATGCCACTTCTGAAGCAATCCGCGATTGGGTAACAAATGTGGAAACAACTCACTACATCCTGGGTTCGGTAGCAGGGCCTCATCCTTACCCAATGATGGTACGTGATTTCCATGCAGTAATCGGCGAAGAAACCCGCGCCCAAGCAATGGAAAAGTGGGGTGGATTACCTGATATTCTCTTGGCTTGTGTCGGTGGTGGTTCCAATGCGATGGGACTATTCTATGAGTTTATGAAGGAATCTTCTGTACGCTTCATTGGAATTGAGGCAGCCGGCGAAGGTGTCAATACCGAAAAACACGCAGCTACCTTGACAAAAGGACGAATTGGTGTATTGCATGGAGCTATGAGCTACCTACTCCAAGATGAAGATGGGCAAATTATTGAGGCACACTCAATTAGTGCGGGGTTAGATTATCCCGGTGTGGGGCCAGAACACAGCTATTTAAAGGATACTGGTCGCGCCGAATATTATAGTGTGACAGATGCAGAGGCTTTGGAGGCATTTCAGCGATTATCGAAATTGGAAGGGATTATCCCGGCATTGGAAACAGCCCATGCGATCGCTTACCTCGAAACCCTCTGTCCTCAACTAACCGGCAGTCCTCGGATTGTAATTAACTGCTCTGGACGTGGTGACAAAGATGTACAAACGGTAGCCAAGTTATTGTATCCAGCGTAAATCTACATAAAATATTTGGGAGAAAACAATAATGGGTCAACAATTCCAACACCCAATGTTACCGCAACCCACTCACGACGAGTTGGCACGCCAAAACTTTGTGCAAACTATGAAAATGCACATTTTCAAGAATGTCACTCCTGGTAATAAAGAAATTTATGAAAAACTAGCCAAGCCGAAGTTTGAACAAGAACATCAGCGCCCTCCCCAGAATCGTCATGAAATTCGGGAAGTAATGCAGCACCAACCCTACTATCGCTGGACTGGTGCCCTAAAGCGCATTAACCAGGAAATGTTATGGGATGCAGTAAATGCCAACGTTGACAGACAACTACCAGAGTTGATTGAGCGTGCCAAAGATAAGGGTGGTGAACTGGGTACTTTAACCCTAGATCCAAATTTTCAAATACCTAATTATCAAAAGGCTGTAGACATTCACTGTATGCCCGGAGGATATCACAGTGAATTCACTGCCGATGATGTCGCAGCCGGTGCAACCTACGATCGCGGCGCTTACGTTTATGGACTCGGTTGGTTGGGGCCGCTCAACGATGATATGGGGCTATCTATAGTCCAAAACTACCTTTTAGCAGAGTTTCCCAACTTTCGACCGAGAAAAATCCTCGATATGGGATGTTCTATTGGCAATAGCACATTACCTTATGTGGATGGTTTCCCAGATGCAGAAGTTCATGCTATAGATATAGGCGCATCTATACTGCGTTATGCTCATGCAAGAGCCGAAGCCTTGGGAAAACGGGTACACTTCTCTCAGCAAAATGCCGAACATACTAACTTCCCCGATGAATCATTTGACTTAGTGGTTTCTCACATTTTGCTGCATGAAATCCCCCCGTCATCTGTGCGTAAAGTTATGCAAGAGTCTTATCGTCTACTGGCTCCTGGTGGCATGATGATTCATTTAGAAGCACCCCTGTATCATCACATGGATCTTTATACACAGTTTATTTATGATTGGGAAACCGCTAACAACAACGAACCCTTCTGGAGTGCTGTACGCGATTTAGATTTGGTGCCGCTAGTTACTGAAGCTGGTTTTGCAGCAGATAAGACATTCGAGAAATTTGTCCCGAATGGGGCATGGAAAGCAAAAGAAACTAATGGTATGTTTCAAAATCGTAACTCAGCCACCCAAGGCACTTGGTTTATGGTTGCTGCAACCAAGTAAGAATTCGTAATTCGTAATGACGCTCGCGGACTCGCTACCGCTACGCTAACGTAATTCGTAATTTAGGAAGTCAATTTAGGAAGTCAGATTTTATCTGGCTTTCCTCGTTTTGTATGTCTACGTCTTATTTTGGGAGAATTGGTATTAGGATGACAAAAATAGCCAAGGGTAAACGACCTGTTTACTTAGAAAATCCGCAGACTGATAAATTGTTAGCGATCGTCATGGCTTTGACTGGTGAAGTGTCCGTGCTGCATGAGCGGCTAGACACCATTGAACGATTGCTAGAGATGAAAGGTATTTTATCGGCTAGTGAGATTGAAGCTTACGAGCCGGATGTCAAAGTAACCAAGGAACGGGAACAGTGGCGTGCAGAATATATTGCACGGGTGTTGCGTGTGATACAGGAAGAGTTAGAACCTCTGAAATAAGTCTAGTTGAAATCACGTAGAATTTGGCTGAATAAATCCAGCCATTTTTTATCTGAAATTCCGCATCTTCAACTATCACAATCGGTTTTTACTGCTTTTTTGACATAAAAAAGCCATTTAATATACTTAAGTACAGTAAAATAGCTGAATTTATGAAGATAAATAAGCATAATCTGGAACTCATAAATTCAAAAAAATCTAGTAATTACACTATGTGACAGTCTAGATGCGGAATAGGGGATAAAAAGAATCATACTAATGGTAGAAGACAACTATTGACTAAATAGTAATATTTTTGCGTTAAATCGTGAATTTAAACGTTTGCTAGTAGTTTTTGAGCAAAAAAGCCTACAAATAGAGCTATTTAGACCTATAAGCAATTTGTCACATTGACATTCGTTGGTTACATTGTCTAAAACTTTACTGCCAACAAATGATCAAACAAATAATTTACAGCGTTACTTTAGGCACTATTGCTCTCAGTAGTGGAGCGATCGCTACTTCTGTAACAAATCCAGCTTGTACGCCAGTACCTTCAAACGTATCGAATAATACTAATCAAATTGCAGCATATAGCATGGACACTGCTGCTCTAGAACAGTCGATTTTTAACCAAATCAATAACTACAGAGCTTCTCAAGGGCTACCAGCGCTGACTCGTAATTCTGCCATCGATAATCAAGTTAGGCTTCACAGTAAGAACATGGCTAATGGTAGTGTTCCCTTTGGCCATAATGGATTTTCACAACGTCTTAATGCAACTGGTGTTTCTTACAGATCGGCTGCTGAAAATGTCGCTTATAACCAGGGATATGGCGATCCTGCCACAATAGCTGTTCAAGGCTGGCTCAAAAGTCCAGGGCATCTTGCCAATATCAGAGGTAATTATAATTTGACGGGGATTGGTGTCGCCAAAAACAGTCAAGGTGTAATCTACTTCACACAAATGTTCATTCGCTCATAGGTTTGACGCGATGTGCAACTTAATATTCTGACCTCACTTCCATTGCTCTTTCCTGCAAAGAGAGAAAGGCATTGAGTTAATACGCTTGGTTAGCGCCAAAAACCTTAAGTTGGGTTACGCTTTGCTTAACCCAACCTACAATTTTTCTTGACTGAACTGTATTGGGCTTTGAATTCTACCTATTCCTTATTATTAAGCAAGGAGATTAGGTTTGAGTAAAAATTGCACACAGCGTTAGATTTGGTAAAGTTTAGGTTTTTTCTTAAATTCCCCAGACTTTAACCTGTTAGCAAAGCTTTTGCTTAATAATTCATGAAAATCTGAAATTATGAGCAAAATTAACCATGATTTTCATGAAGCTGACCTATTGAAATACTGACAATTAGAAATGATTGCTTGTGTTACTTGTAAAGGATATAGCCAAATTGCCGAAATTCATCATTACTTAATAGTATTGTGGTATATATCTTCGGAACAATAAGGTAGAGTAGAAGTCTTATATCTCTACACATTACGCAATTCTCCATGTTCCGACAAACTGCTTTTGGCATCGCTTTAAGTGCGCTTGTCCTTGCTAGTGGATTAACGACTGCTCCGATACCAAATCATACTTCTACAAATACATCCACCCGTAATAAGCTGTTGTCGCTTTTTTCTAGTCAGGTTGCAATATCGACTCCTACTTTTAAAACTACTGAGTTAGAAAAATCAGTATTTGACCAAATTAATCGATATCGGGTTTCTAAAGGGCTGCCAAAGTTGACTTTAAATACAAATTTAACTCGACAGGCTAGAATTCATAGTCAAAATATGGCTAAAGGCAAAACCCCATTTAGCCATCAGGGATTTGAAGGGCGAGTCAAAGCTATCCCGATTCGCTACAACAGTGCCGCGGAAAATGTTGCTTTTAACCGGGGATATAGCAACCCCGTGGAGGAAGCTGTTACTGGCTGGATCAAAAGTCCTGGACACCTAAAGAACCTTAAAGGAAATTACAACCTGACTGGAATTGGTGTTGCGACTAATAATCAAGGCGAAGTCTACCTGACACAAATGTTTTTTCGCACTAGGTAGATTTAATTTCTGATTTTTTTGCACAATAATAATGTAGTGTCTGACAAGACTTTTTTCTGCTGGGCACTGCTATTATTTTTGAACAATTAATGACATTACCAGATTTTCAGGTGAGCGATCGCGACCTCAGTGACGCAACCCTTAGCCAGTATTTAGAATCTACAGCGATCGCAGTTGATACAGAAACGATGGGATTATTGCCGCTGCGCGATCGCTTGTGTCTCGTCCAGCTGTGCAATCCAGAAGGGAAAGTGACTGCAATCCGCATAGCCAAAGGACAAGCTGACGCCCCCAACTTAAAAAAACTTTTGGAAGCAGTCAATGTTGTAAAAGTGTTTCACTTTGCTAGATTTGACTTGGCCACTTTGCGAGCCAATCTGGGGATTCAGGTAGAACCGATTTTTTGCACCAAAATTGCCAGTAAATTAGCCCGTACTTACACAAATCGCCACGGACTCAAAGACGTTGTACAAGAGTTAGAACAAGTGGAACTAGATAAAAGCTCTCAAAGTTCTGATTGGGGTAACGCCGTTAGCTTATCTGAAGCTCAACTAAGTTATGCTGCCAATGATGTGCGCTACTTACTTAGCGTGCAACAGAAGTTAATACAAATGCTCAAACGAGAAGAACGTTGGCAAATTGCTCAAGAATGTTTTGAGTTTCTACCAACGATAGTTTCCTTAGATTTGTTGCAATTCAAGGATCTATTTGAACACTAATCGAATAGGTAATGGGGAGTAGAGAATAATGACAAGAAATTTTTATTGCTCGTCAATCCCAACTAATTATATGTCAAGTTGAAATTGATAGGTAAGCAAGTTCGTAGTAAGGACTAAAGTCGTTATTTTCCAAGCACTAAAGTGCTTACTACAAACCCTCATACTAAGTTACAGCAGATTTCAAGGAAAGTGTTGTACACAAAGATTCGTTTAAAAGCCAGGTATGTATAAAGCCTGTTTTACTTCTGGATTCTGACTTCTGAATTCTGAATTCTGCTGTATTTTTTGCCTAAGAGCCAACATTGGAATCATTAGTGTCTCTAGGAGTTTTAGATTCACTAGCAGCTTCCTTGAGGTTACTTGCTCCCTCTTGAATGCCTTCCTTAAGGTTACTTGCTTGCTCTTGAATACCTTCTTTAAGGTTACTAGCTCCTTCTTGAATGCCTTCCTTAAGGTTACTTGCTCCCTGTTTAATGGATTCTGTGGCGCTAGTACCGCCCTTTTGCAGATTTTCTTGGTGGTTTTTCAGCCGATCTACAACATTGTAGTCATCTGCACCAGGGGGAGTTTTTGATTCAACAATCCCTTCTGTTGGGCCACCGATCGCTTTCCATGCGCCAAGACCACCTTTGAGTTGGGAGACATGCTCAAATCCATTAGAACGCAGTTGTTGTGCGGCTTGGGCAGTGTCTTGTTCGTTAGCACCGTAAACGTAAATATCACGGCTCTTATCTAAAGAAGGTACTGCGCGTTGTACCAATTCATCTGCTGGCATTGGCATTGCTCCCATAATGTGACCTTCGTTGTAGGTCGAGCGATCGCGTACATCCAGAATTGTAAAAGCTGGTTCACCCCATTCCAAACGACTCTTCAGGACATGAGCATCAGTTTGTGCTTCTATTGGTGGTTGTGGAGGAATGATGCCGCCTACTAAATTATTAACCATAATTTTTCCTTGCTGACGATATTAATAGCAATTTAGCGAACTGAAGATATTTAATTGATCTTTCTCTGGTATGAGTATTCTTAAACTCTCTCCTCAGATAGACTGAGTATTTTCCAGAAAATCAACCAATTAATCAATTGTAAATAATGCCATTTGATAGTATTGAGATAAAATATTTTCTTTAAAAAGAATCCAATATATTTAAAGAAAATATTTTAGTCATCTGAGATATTTTAGGTTTTACGTAATTCTTCATGAATCAAGAAAACGTTAGTTTGAAATGAAAAATATTTAGCGATCAATATAGTAATTGATACCTTTCTAATATCAGCGATCGCTAATAATAATGTCTCCTCAATTTTCTGCCATACTTATAGCGTTATATACAGGATATCAGAAGTTTGTGAGGTACATACGCTAAATCTGTTAGCCAAATATAAAGGGTGTTTTACTTCTGAATTCTGCTGTCAGCAGTACTATTGAAACAAGCTCCCAGCAATTTATTGACATCATGATATTGCTAGAGCAATTCTGCTTTTGTTTGTTAAAGCTGGTTTTGACGCCCTATATACCTTCTGGCGATGCTTTCAGTCCTTGGCTTGTCATAGCTCAGGCTCAAACTTGTAGTATAGTATATGCTTAAGAGGGCAGCTACATGTAAATGCACCAGGGTAGATTTTCGTAGACCTTCTTCAAGAGAACATATCTATTGGTTATAGTACAGTCGAGTAAGTAGGAGTTGAGAATCTAGATTCGCTGATAAGTTAGTTTATTAGCCTTTGTAGAGACCTAATTAATCAGGGAGTGCGTTACTCTTTTCAAGTTGTATCAATTGCCATCGCTTCTGGATGTGTCTTTTGACTATTTGCGATTACGGAGATGGTTTTTAATTATACTTATTCCAAATGTAAAAATTTAATATTATACAATACAAATTCAAAATTATGCAAAAATTATGCAATAATAATAAATTTTATCGGCATGATGATTGCTGAGGTTGCGATCGGCTTCATAGAAAATTAAATGTATACAAGTACTACAGTAGCAATGGTACTCAACAAAAATACGTAAAGTAAAGCTTGCGCAACAGCAAATCGCCTAATCTACAATAGACAGCATTATGGTTATGGTTACTGCTACTACTCCCAAAATTCTGATCGTTGATGACGACTTCGGTGTCCGAAATCTCGTCTATCGTTTTTTAAGTCGGAAATATCAAATAGAGTCCGCAGCAGATGGTAAGACTGCCTTATCGTTGTTTGAGCAATTCAACCCAGCTTTAGTAATTCTGGATTGGAATTTGCCGGATGTTACTGGTTATAGCCTTTGCCAAGAAATGCAGAGTCGTACTAATGTTTTAGTGCTGATACTGACTAGTAGGACTGACGAGGCTGATAAAATTAAAATCTTAAGCGCAGGTGCTGATGATTTCATGACTAAACCATTTAGTCTTGCAGAAGTTGAAGTTAGAGTAGAAGCTCTTTTGAGGCGGATACGCTACATCAATCCCTCCCCAACACAACGTATCGTTTTCAAGCAGCTAGTAATTAATCCAGAGGGCCGCGAGGTAACACTTAATGATAAAACTCTTGCCTTAACAGCACTAGAATTTAATATCTTACATTTTTTGGCAAGTCATCCTAATCAGGCTTGGAGTCGCCCACAGCTAATCCAAAAAATCTGGGGTTGCGACTACATAGGAGATGGCCGGGTAGTTGATGTGCATATTGGTCAGCTTCGCAAAAAGATGGAAGTCGATCCCAGCATACCGGAGTTTATTAAAACTGTGCGAGGCTATGGTTACAAGTTTGAAGCGCCCGATGATAATACTAATTTGTAATTAATCAGTACTTGCACTATTGTTTACTAATGGAGACAAAAAAGCGCATTTAGGCATGGGGTAATAATTAGAAATTATCATGACATCTGACTTACCTAAATACTTTTACTGAGGCTTGACTGTATAACTTGCGTTAATTTGGGACGTTGATACAAACTGATTTGGTGATTTCGTGTCTGCTCAAGCTTCAGACAGTAACTTTATTGCTTTTAATATATCGTCTCGAGATAAGTTCCAAAAAAATCAAAATGTACAAAGCTTATCCGAAGTTTCTTCTATAGGTAAAATTTGGGACAAGCATAGAGCTAATACTGATAAAGTGTTGTATTATTACGCCAAAGCAGACGAAGATTATTTTCAGCAGTATGCTTGGCGGATGAGAATGTGTTCCGAGTTGCTGGAATTTCAATTAGTGCCAAACGAATCGGAAGGTATTCTCAAGTTAAAGCTATCAGATACCCGATTCTGTAGGGTTCGTCATTGTCCGATTTGTCAGTGGCGGCGATCGCTGATGTGGAAAGCAAGAGCTTACAAGATTCTCCCACAAGTTGTCACTGATTACCCTAAGCACCGTTGGCTATTTGTTACCTTGACTGTAAAGAATTGCCCGATTGAGGAACTCAGGGAAAACTTGGATTCGATGAATAAGGCTTTTAAGCGATTGACTGAATTGAAGGTATGGCCTGCGAAAGGCTGGGTGAAGTCTACAGAAGTGACTAAAGGTAGAGATGGAGTCTCAGCACACCCGCATTTACATATTTTGGCAATGGTGGTCTAAGCTAATGGTTGCAAAGCCTTTAAGTTTCCGCCACCGTCCTGAACCATAAGTTTTACGCAAGCGTTCGACTTCACGAATGGAGTTACCAACAGCAATTATTTCAATATTAGTGATGTCTCCGATAATTTAAAAATTCAAGTAAGCATTACTCCTAGTAAATATTGCAACAAAGAACTTTTAACCACAACCCACCGCCAATCTTTGACTAACCAACTCAGCCGCTAAATGTATTGCTGCTTTCATACTCATAGCATCAGCAATTCCCTTACCTGCAATATCAAACGCTGTTCCGTGATCGGGTGAAGTCCGAACGAAAGGAAGACCTATAGAAGTATTAACTGCCCGATCGAACGCCATCAGCTTCACAGGAATTAAGCCTTGGTCGTGGTAAAGTGCCAAGTAAGCATCAGCGGGATTTTGTACTAAAAAATTTCCATACCAAGCTTGACCAGGTTTAACCCACATCGTATCTGGCGGTATCGGCCCATCTAGTTGCAATTGTGGTCGGTTTTGTCGCTCTTGCTCCAACCAGGGAATTAACCAATCTTGTTCTTCATGTCCAAGTTGTCCCTGTTCGCCACTGTGGGGATTCAAACCTGCGATCGCAATTCTCCCTCTATATATACCAAAATCTTTCTCTAAACACTCCACTAGCAAATCTAGTTTTTGTGTCAACAACTGCGGTGTCAACACATCGGCTACTTGACGTAGGGGAATATGTGTGGTTGCTAGTAAAGCGCGGAGTGTCCAACCAGTATGAGGCGATCGCGCTACAAATAACATCCCAAAACGGTCAACACCTGATTTTTGTGCCAAAAGTTCCGTTTGCCCTGGATAATTATATCCTGCGGCTTTCCAAGCAGATTTAGCGATCGGCCCTGTGACAATACCATCAAATTTACCAGCCAGTGTTTGAGCGATCGCATATTCCATATACGCAAAACTAGCCGCACCACTGGCTGCATTACCTATTCCTGAAATAATTTGATCTTTAATTTTTCCATCCAATTGCACATCGCTGACTGACAAATCATCTGGATTTGCCAAAGCTACTAAATTCTCAGTTAAATTCAGTTTGTGATAAATCTCTGCCAGCAAATCTCCGTTACCCACTACTGTAACGTCATATTTTTGACGAATTTCTGGATCGGCTAAAGCTTTCAAAATCACCTCCGGCCCAATCCCCGCGGGATCTCCGAGCGTCAGCGCCAAACGCGGACGATGCTCTTTCACAAATATTAAACTACCTTGATTATTTTGATACATAAAAATTCTTCATAATTATTATCATCAAAATTTTCCAATTTACCCATCTTCTCTTCTGCCAATAGTAGGGATTGCCCCCCAAGCCAGTAGGGATTACCTGCTAAACTAGTTTAAAATTGTTTACACAGGTCTAATCCTAGCAACTGTTGAAAAGCTTCTAATAGACCTAGTTTACACACCAATTTGCATAAGGAGAATCACTCTAATGGGCGGCGAAATTTTGAATGCAGCTCTATTGTCTTTCGGTTTAATCTTCGTAGGCTGGGGCTTAGGCGCGTTGTTACTGAAAATTCAAGGCACAGAAGAATAATTGAGTGCTGAGTTAGGAGTTAAGAGTTAAGAGTTATTATTCTCCCCATTCTCTACTCCCTACTCCCTTTTTCATCGAAATGAGAAAAAAGCTTGTCCGTTAATCGGACAGCTATTTTCTCATGAGTCTATCCAAATAAATGGATTTTCTGAGAAAAGATGTAAACTTTTGTTTGCATAGGTTATTCTGATAACATTCTTTTCATAAAACATTAAAATTTATTACAACCCTCATGACATTATTAATCGTCGGTGCCACTGGCACCTTAGGAAGACAAGTGGCTCGTCGTGCTATCGATGAGGGATATAAAGTACGCTGTCTTGTCCGCAGCAGTAAAAAAGCAGCTTTTCTTAAAGAATGGGGTGCAGAACTCGTCCCCGGAAATTTACGTTACCCCGATACCCTAGCGGAAGCTTTAGTTGGTGTAACCCAAGTTATTGATGCCTCAACCTCTCGCCCTACAGATTCATTGAGTATCAAACAAGTGGACTGGGAAGGCAAAGTAGCATTGATTCAAGCAGCAAAAGCCGCGGGTGTAGAGCGTTTTATCTTCTTTTCAATTTTAGATGCTGATAAATACCCAGAAGTGCCGCTAATGGAAATTAAGCGGTGTACAGAACTATTCTTGGCTGAGTCAGGCTTGAATTATACCATCTTGCGGCTAGCCGGGTTTATGCAAGGTTTAATCGGTCAGTATGGGATTCCCATTTTGGAAGGACAGCCAGTTTGGGTAACAGGTAATTCTTCTCCCATCGCCTATATGGACACTCAGGACATTGCTAAGTTTGCAATCCGGGCATTGAGTGTACCAGAAACGGAAAACCAAGCTTTTCCTGTAGTCGGTACTCGTGCATGGAGTGCAGAAGAAATTATCAACCTGTGCGAACGCTTATCTGGAAAAGATGCCAGAGTAACGCGGATGCCAATAAACTTACTGCGTGCTGTACGAGGCATAATGCGATTTTTTCAGTGGGGATGGAACGTAGCAGACAGGCTGGCGTTTACAGAAGTATTGGCTAGTGGTAAACAGTTAAATTCTTCAATGGATGAAGTATACACAGTGTTTGGTTTAGATCCGCAACAAACCACAACCCTAGAAAGTTATCTCCAAGAGTACTTCAGTCGAATCATGAAGAAGCTCAAAGAAGTAGACTACCAGAAAAATAAAAATAAAAAGCAAAAACCTAAAAAAACTCCTTTTAAACAGTCTTCAAAAGCCAACAGTCAATAGTCATTACACAACAGATATTAGTCGTCAAACTCTAGACTCTGGATATTTGACTCTAGATTAATGACTACATGACCAAAAATGTGTAAGGATTAACAGAATACAAAGCATCGCCTAAACTTGGATATTTGAGTGTGCCGAAAGCAGGCATTATCTACAATGACGTTAAACCGATAGCGGGCCGTGTCGCTATCGAGTTGAAAGACAAGCTAACCGCAGCCGGTTGGAATGTATGTATCACATCGAGTATCGGTGGTATACTGGGCTACCCTAATCCGGAGAGTCCTGTGTGCCACACCCCCATTGACGGTCTGACACCCCCTGGTTTTGACTCAGATATGGAGTTTGCAGTGGTATTAGGGGGAGACGGCACTGTTCTAGCAGCGTCTCGTCAAGTAGCCCCTTGTGGTATTCCACTGCTAACAGTGAATACCGGCCACATGGGGTTTTTGACGGAAACTTTCCTAAATCAATTGCCTCAAGCACTAGAACAGGCGATGGCAGGTGAGTATGAAATTGAAGAACGAGCTATGCTCACTGTCAAAGTGTTTCGCGATGATTCAGTACTGTGGGAAGCTTTATGCTTGAATGAAATGGTGCTACACCGGGAACCTTTGACCTCTATGTGCCACTTTGAAATTGCCATAGGGCGTCATGCGCCAGTAGATATTGCGGCAGATGGCGTAATTGTTTCTACACCTACTGGTTCTACAGCTTATTCATTGAGTGCTGGTGGCCCAGTGGTAACTCCTGGCGTACCTGTTTTACAGCTAGTACCCATTTGTCCCCATTCCCTAGCTTCTAGAGCATTGGTATTTCCAGATACTGAATCGGTGAATATCTACCCAGTCAATATTCCTCGGCTGGTAATGGTAGTAGATGGTAATGGAGGGTGCTATATTTTACCAGAAGATAGAGTATATATGGAGCGATCGCAATATAGTGCCCGATTTATTCGCCTACAACCGCCTGAGTTTTTCCGAATTTTGCGAGAAAAATTAGGTTGGGGTTTGCCACATATCGCTAAACCAACTTCGGTAGAATTGCCGTAAGCATTGGGCAGGAGGCAGGAGGCAGGAGGCAGAAGTTTTTAAATTTGAATTGATTTCTCCCTCATCTTCTCACTCCCTACTCCCCAACTTATTGATTTCCTTCCAGAATTACGGTATGGAGATTGAATTTGGAGTTAGTTATTAAGATTGCATCCGAGAATTCCATAGCTGACACCTGAACGTGCTAAAACATCCTTAGCAGCGCGTCAAATCAGAATTGCTACATCACTAAAAGCTCGTAATTGCACTTTATAACTGATGTAAAGATTTTCTCTAGAATATCTTTACAATCCCAAATCCCATATCCCAAATTGTTATGACAGTTGCTCAAAGTCCTTGTGTTTTGGTGATTGAAACCGATGAGAGCCTTGCAAATCAGCTTTCTTGCGATTTGCAAGAAGCTGGTTATGAATCAATTTTGGCTCATGATGCAACGAGTGGTTTACAACACTGTCGCGATCGCCAACCTGCTTTAATTGTTTTAGACCGGATGTTAGCAGGAGAATCAGGACTCTCATTGTGCAAAAATATGAGAAGCACTGGTATGCGATCGCCTGTATTGATTTTAATGGCAAGGGATACAGTTGACGATCGTGTAGCTTGTCTAGAAGCTGGAGCGGATGATTATATCCTCAAACCTTACCGCTCAGAAGACTTTTTAAAGTTGATTCGACTCTACTTAAAACCCGATGTGGATACCACAGAGCAATTACGCTTTGGGGATTTAATTTTAGACATAGCAACTCGCCGTGCCATACACAACGGTCGACCAATTGACTTGACAATGAAGGAATTTGAACTATTAAAATTCTTAATGGAACATCCCCGTGAGGTATTAACCCGCGAACAAATTCTAGAAAATGTTTGGGGTTACGACTTTCTAGGTGAGTCGAATGTAATTGAAGTGTACATCCGTTACTTGCGGTTAAAAATCGAAGATGAAGGTCAAAAGCGCCTCATTCAAACAGTGCGAGGCGTAGGGTACGTTTTAAGAGAATCCTAGTATACTGTAGCGGGAGTTTGCCTATCTCCTTGCCTCATTCCCAGTTTCGGATTGGGAATGTAAATTTGGGTGCTACTGCCTCCCAGCCAAGGGATTTTTCTGGCTACAACACTGTAAAATTGAAGTCTAAATTACAAAATCGAAAAGCTATATGACTCGTCGGCTAAGTTTGCTCTCGATAGTGCTGAGTATTTTTCTGATGGGTTGTTCTGTGCCAACAACTGCTAAATCTCCTAGCCCCACCTCTGGTTCTAAAACTCCAGTACCAGAAAGTTTAGGTCAAAAATTACCAATTTCTGCGAAAGCCATTGTGCCTAATGGTACAACAATTCAATTAGAGGTAGCACAGACACCAAAACAGCAAGCGATGGGATTGATGTATCGACCAGCTTTACCAGATGACCGGGGGATGCTGTTTGGATTCCCTTCAGCACAACCAGTCAGTTTCTGGATGAAGAATGTACCGGTACCCCTGGATATGGTATTTCTACATAAAGGTGTAGTTAAATATATTCAGGTTGCTGCACCTCCTTGTGCAAGTGAGCCTTGTCCTACCTATGGTCCCAATACACCAATTGATAAGGTGATTGAACTTCGTTCTGGAAGAGCTGCCGAATTGAAGTTGAAAGTAGGCGATATTCTCAAAATTGAGTTTTGAAACTCTGGTACTTTGCGGGGATATAAATTTGGGTAATTACTCGGTTGAAAACCTATACGGTCGAAATATATGTTTTTTCTGTAAAAAATGTCACTGTGTGTGGTCAAACAGCACTTGTAACGCTACTATTTAAAAACTGTAGTAATAATGTAAAATTCTACTGTATCAAACCTGAAATCGCAGTCTTCAGGTTTAGTCTCAAAAATATTCCCTTGGGCGTAAGTGTAAATAGTCGCCAATAAGAGAGTATAGGCTATGGAATCTTTATTACTAGCTGTGTAATTAAATAAAACACAAAGGTAAATAAGATGAAGCCAATTTAATTAGGTAAAAATACTAGTTAATAGTCAAGTCGATGATTTGTATGAGAATTTTTATTTCTCAGACCATCTATGGGAAGCCTCTGTTGAAGGCAGATTAACAAAAACTGTGCTGGGGTGTATAGCCGATAACGGCACAGTGACAGATGAAATACTGGCTACTGTCTACCGAGTAATGGTGAACTGATATATGACAATACATTCTGCACAAGGAGGTGAGATACAAATGTCACCATCAAAATATTCCCGACTGATTCATTTTTTGCAAGAAGATTTGGCAATTTCCACAGCATCACTAGCGGTGGCACTTCGGCATCGGGAGCAAGACCCAGGCCCTTTGGCAATGATTCTTTGGCAATATGGGTTAATTACTCTAGAGCAATTAGAACAAATTTATGATTGGCTGGAGACGGCGTAGACTATACCAATTTTGGATTGGAGATTTTAGACTTTGGATTAAAAGTTTCTACCAAATGCCTATTAGCAGAATCCTAAACAATATTATTGATGCCAATTTGGTATGATACTAAGTTGCCAAAGTTATTCTTGTTTGGTGTCAAAGATACAGTGCGACTTTCTTCAAAGCAAATAATACTATCTAGGGCAACTTGGTGTCATTTAGGAGAATTGAGGTATGTCACATCAACTCCACCTTATGCAAAGGTTGAGACATATCTCTCTTGACTCTGACGGTTTCTACTCTATATACAAATTAAAAGAGCGAGTTGATAATTTAACTCGCTCTTTTGATTTAGTACTCAGGACTGACTAAACACTTTAACTGCTGCTGCTATACCAGAACCAGGAGTAAAGTCTTCGTAGCCAAGTTGTGTGAGGGTAACTTCTAAGGATGCTATGCAGCTAAGGATATCGCGATCGCTCACAAAACCCAAGTGACCAATACGGAATATTTTATTACTCAAATGGTCTTGACCGCCTGCTAGGGCAATATCAAAGCGTTTTTTCATCAATGACCGAATTTTATCCGGTTCAATTCCCTGTGGTGCTACAGCCGTAATCGCTGGACTAGCAGAGTTATCTGCTGCAAGCAGGGGTAAATTTAACCCTTTAATGGCGGCACGGGTAGCATTCTTCAGCCGCTCATGTCGAGCAAATATTGATTCTAAGCCTTCTTCCTTCATGATTCGTAACGTGGTGTGTAACGCTACAATCAAGTTCACAGGCGGAGTAAATGGAGTTGTATTTTTGGCTGTAGCTTTGCGATATTTGCCTAAATCCAAATAATATTTCGGTAGCTTCGCAGTTTTGTAAGCTTCCCAAGCTTTGGCACTGACAGAGACAAAACCCAATCCCGGCGGAATCATATAACCTTTTTGGGAACCAGAGGCGACGATATCCAAGCCCCAAGCATCCACGGGTAGATTGAATGCACCCAAGCTCGTGACAGCATCAACGATAATTAAAGCTTCACCGTGTTCTTTAACGTGGCGGTTGATAGTTTCTAGGTCATTCAACACACCCGTCGAGGTTTCACTGTGGGTAATAATTACAGCTTTGATTTGCTTTTGGGTATCTGCTTGGAGTTTTTCAGCAAATACTGCGGGGTCTAAGGGTTTTCCCCATTCCACCTTAACTTCTTCTACATTCAAACCGTAGGCTTGACCAACTTCTACCCAGCGTTCGCCAAATTTACCATTAGAACCAACTAAAATGCGATCGCCTGGAGAGAGAAAATTAATTATACCTGCTTCTACAGCACCCGTACCACTGACATTCAGCGTCAGCACATCACTTTGAGTTTGGTGCAGCCACTTCAGGTTTTCCGTCACCTCTGCCAATATGTTGCTAAATTCACTAGTACGGTGTCCAATCGGATGCTTGGCTAATGCCAGTAAGGCAGCTTCTGGCACCGGAGTTGGGCCTGGAATCATCAGCATCAGCTTATCGTTCATGTGTCTATCCTAAAAGTCAAATAAAAGTCAAAATTGTGGAAAGTTGGTTAAGTTTGATAGCAAATCCTTAGATATTCATCTACAAATTCCACTCAGATCGTCACCAGCCTTGTTGTATATTTTCCAAATTCATAGGAAAAGTATCATGGGAGTTAATCGGTAAGCTTGACCTTTGCAATTTATACCAGACTCTAACTCAAATCAAACCTTTGTTCCAGGCAATCTTACCACACACCTAGACGCCAGGTTAAGGTGTCTGCTCGTAGGCGAACGGCTATTTTAGCCAAGGATGAAATGTCTATCTATATCTCAGTTGTTTTTATAGAAAAACGCGAAATCGTTTTGAACATCGCAGTAATTCTCGGTGAAAAAGCTGTGTTTTGCTTCCAGGAAAGAAGTAACCTCCTACACTATACGGAAAAATTGGATGTCACCGTTTGCTAAGAGATAGAAGATACCCAACCCAAACTTTTCAATCTATTTGGGTCAAAGATTTGTTTTTGGATTTCCATTGTCTAAAAAATACCTTCATCTATGATTTATTTGAGTCAAAATCGCTTCAATGCCAATATCCAAGCCTTTTCTGGTTTATTTGATAGCGACTAATTTGACGCAGAACTTGAGATATCTATGCTACTAATTGCTGCATTTTTTGATACTGCACTTAGTGGTAAGCGATGCCGACGGCAGACTACGCCTATGATAATAAACTATAAGTTTTTATACTATACTTACAAAATTGTTACAATCGTGCTTAGTCTCCTTAGTTACTATTCACGGTGAGTCGTTTTTAACTAGTGTTCAGTTCATAAACTGTCACTCACTAGATCCCCGGTATTCTTGTAAAAGAGATATTCTTAGTTAGTGCAAGGAGTGATACCATTTCACCACATGTTTGTCACAAGTTATCCTCGTAATACTCTCTCCTCAGAGAGTGTTGCAGATTTCAAATGTTGCATCAAACGAGTGAGTTGGTATAAGCTTTTACGGAAAAGCGCTTGAGTGAGCAAAACTCTCAAGCGCTTTTTTGTGTATAAATAAAACAGTCCTACTCTCTGGACAGCTATACATGTGTGTTTAAATACACATTTATCAGAGGAATAGACTACTGCTATAAAAATTGTGACAACATATACTTGATGACTTTAAAATTTGTGCGTTCCGTCAAAACCTTTTTAAGTGACTGAACGTACCACACGAATTAGTTTTCCTTGCAAAGGTTCTTCTGTTGCCACAGCCTCATCTATTCGTGCTGCAAATTGTTCCCAATTACGATTATTCGTGCAAACAAAAATACCGAAGTGGTTAGAATGACCACGATGCAAACGGATAAAATCAACTCTGTTGATAGTTAATATTGAGCGTTATTGACTGATGGCAAATGCTAGCACTTCCTCATCAGAGATACCTTGGTCTGCATTTTCTGCTTCTTGAACTGTCAAAACATCATGCCCCAAAGCGCGTAATAATTCCACAACTCAAAAAGGAAAACTGCTCATCTGCGTAAAAACGTGCCATCCATTAGGCTACCTCATTACGCTCAATTGCCAATTCGATTTCATCGGGATGAGCTTCTGCATATACCCAAGCATTAGCTAAATCTGTAGCTGTAATAGTTGGATAGCTCGTCAAAAGATCAGCATTACTATATCCAAGACCGTGAGCTTCCACAAGTACCCAAACAGGAATACGAGTTTTAGCGATGCGAGCCTCTCCACCACAGACTCTAGGAGTTTTTTCAATTCCTTGCCAATTGTTGCCGAGACTTTGAGAAAGTAACTGTATAGCCTGCAATTTTTCACGCTTGTCTGAGGGCAAGCAGTTGTTGTTCTAATTCTTTGAGTGTCACGGATGTAAATCCTCTGATGTTTTGTCAGGCTAAATTTACAATTTTATCAATTGCTAAGTACAACATTTCATTAATTCGTAGCGAATTCCCTGCGGGAAGACGTACCACTTCGTGGAAGCAAGCTACGCGTAGCGTCTCGTAGAGAAGCGCATCTGCATTTAAATTTCAACCCTCAATTCGCCACGATTTTACACAAAGCCGTACTTAGCTAACTACAAAGTTCACCAACTTTCCAGGCACCACAATTACCTTTTTAATCTCTTTGCCTTCGATGTAACGCTTGGCAATTTCTGATTCACGAGCATATTTTTCTAACGCTGCTTTATCTGCTTGTGCTGGTACTTGAATCGAGCCGCGAGTTTTACCCATAACTTGAATCACTAAAGTGATTTCATCAGCTACTAAAGCAGCCGGGTCAAATGATGGCCAAGTTTGAGTATGAACTGAATCACTTTCACCCAATAAATGCCACAATTCATCAGCAATATGTGGTGCAAATGGTGCTAGTAACACCACTAAAGTCCAAATACCTTCTGCGTAAATTGGTGAATTTTTGCCGTCAGCATCAGTTAAGGCATTACTCAACTTCATTAATTCTGAAATAGCGGTGTTGAATTGATATTCGTCTTCCACATCTTCTGTCACCGCTTGAATCGCCGTGTGAATCGCCCGCCGCAATTCCTTTTCTACCTTAGTTAAATCAGATTGAGCTTTTTTACGGGATACCCCAGCCGCAATATAATCTGTCACCAAACGCCAAACCCGATTTAAAAAACGGAATTGTCCTTCCACATCGGCTTCATCCCATTCCAAATCTTTTTCTGGCGGCGCTTTGAACAAAATGAACATCCGCGCTGTATCTACACCGTATTTGGAAATTACATCTTCTGGCGCTACACCGTTGCCCTTTGATTTAGACATAGTGGCATAGAGACGTTGCAACGGTTCACCTGTCTGGGGGTCGCGCGGGTCGGCTGAATTTACCAGATTAGAAGGAATCCATTTATCTTTACCACCCTTATTAGGATTTAGATAAGTTAAACCCTGCACCATACCTTGCGTTAAAAGGCGTTGGAAAGGTTCGTCAAAATTTAACAAGCCTCTGTCCCGCAGAACCTTAGTAAAGAACCGCGAATACAACAAATGTAAAATCGCGTGTTCAATCCCACCCACATACTGGTCAACTGGCATCCAGTCGTTTATTTTACTAGAATCGAAAACTTGTTGTTCATTCTTAGCGTCAGGGAAGCGCAAGTAATACCACGAGGAATCAATAAAAGTATCCATCGTGTCGGTTTCCCGCTTTGCTGGAGTGCCACAAGTTGGACAAGGTACATTTACCCAACTCTCTAACTGAGTCAAAGGTGAACCGCCACGTCCAGTAAATTCCACCTCTTCTGGCAACTGCACTGGCAAATCTCGATCGGGAACTGGTACTATCCCACAGTTAGGACAGTGAATTACAGGTATCGGTGCGCCCCAGTAACGCTGCCGCGAAATCAACCAATCCCGCAAACGATATTGCACCCGCACTTTACCAAAACCTTGTTGTTCGGCGTATTCAATTATTGCTTGTTTAGCATCTGTGGATGTCATACCAGTAAAAGCCCCAGAATTAATTAAAATTCCTGGTTCAGTATATGCCTGGTTATATTCAATTTGGATGAGTTGTGTGACTTCATCAATGTCTGATGTTGGGGTTAAGTCAAAACCTGCAACATCATCTGGGGAAACGATGACAAAATCAGCCGGCAAATCGTAATTTTTGGCAAACTTAAAATCCCGGATATCGTGTGCTGGTACACCCATCACTGCTCCAGTACCATACTCATACAGTACATAGTCAGCAATCCAAATCGGCACTTCTTCCCCTGAAAATGGGTTAATTGCCTTACCACCCGTAGGTATACCCCGCTTAGGTTTGTCTTCAGCAGTACGTTCCAACTCACTTTGATTGGAAACCTCTTTAATAAAGGCTTCTACAGCTGCTTGTTGTTCTTTTGTAGTGACGCGCTTTGTTAAGGGATGTTCTGGTGCTAACACTAGATAGCTAACACCATAAACTGTATCTGGGCGTGTGGTGTACACGCCGATTTTTTCATCTATCCCAATGATGGGAAATTCTAAGTAAGCGCCTGTAGATTTGCCAATCCAGTTTGCCTGCATAGACTTGACGCGTTCCGGCCAACCTGTCAATTTATGCAAGTCATTGAGTAATTCTTCGGCGTAGTCGGTAATCTTGAAAAACCACTGGCGTAATAATTTGCGCTCAACTATTGCCCCACTGCGCCAAGAACGTCCTTCATTATCAACTTGCTCATTTGCCAGTACAGTTTGATCGATAGGGTCCCAGTTTACAGCTGCTTCTTTTTGATAAGCTAATCCTGCTTGCAAAAACTGCAAGAAAATCCATTGTGTCCATTTGTAATAATCTGGCGAACAGGTAGCAAGTTCGCATTCCCAATCAATAGATAAACCAAGACGCTGCAATTGTTGCCGCATCTGAGCCATATTCTGATAAGTCCACTTTGCTGGCGGTACACCACGGTCAATGGCGGCGTTTTCTGCTGGCAAGCCAAAGGCATCCCAACCCATTGGGTGTATTACCCGATACCCTTGCATTCGCTTGAGGCGGGCAATCACATCGGTAATCGTATAATTACGGACGTGACCCATGTGTAGGCTGCCCGATGGATAAGGGAACATGGAAAGAGCGTAGAATTTTGGCTTCTTGCTAACTGTCGGTGTCTTATCTAAGCCAAGTTCTACCCATGTTTTTTGCCATTTTTCCTCAATTGCTGCTGGGTTATATCGGGAATCCACCAAAAATTCTCCTACTGGGTCTACGTCTATTTACTATGTCAAGCTATCTATGTCAACATAGCAGGTTAATCTAAATATTGTAGGTCAACTACTCACAGATTTATATATATTCAGTGCGGTTGAGGAGCAGCCTAATTATGCTCAAACTGCGACCCTTTTAGATATCGCAAGAATTATTTGATCGAGGTTTAGGGACTTTCAGTTAAAAAAACATCCCATCCTTGCGGGACGCTCCGCGAAGTTAGGGGCACAAGGTATTGCGCCCCTACAAATCTACAAATAATTTGGGATAATTTATTTTTTGGAAGTCCCTTAAATGGTTGAATCAAATATAAAATTGTCTGGTTTGGTGCGGGTTTTTGTCTACGGCACGCTCAAACCAGGTGAAGCTAACTATAAAAGATACTGTGCTGGCAAAGTAGTTGATTTCAAAAGAGCCTTTGTACAAGGCAAATTATTTGCTCTGCCAATGGGCTACCCAGCGATGACACCAGGGGATAGCCAAGTTTATGGATATTTACTTTCTTTTTCCCACCCAAAGATTTTAAATGAGCTAGATGTACTGGAAGATTACCAGCCCAATAGACAAACGCCAGAAAACCTCTATAATCGACAAATTATCGAGGTTTATGAGCCACAGTCGCTCTCTCTGGGTTGGGCTTGGATTTATTTAATGACTTTAGAACAAGTTGATCGATTAGGCGGCTTCCTCCAACCTGGGGGCTGGTGGAGCGGCTGTGGTTTAACCCCAAAGTACAATTACAATCTTTAAGCTGTTAACTTTGCGATTAGTTTATGTCCTGTTTGGGGTCGTGTCGTTGCGGTTGTACCTGATAAATTGAATTTTCTGGAGAGGCTACTGCTGCTTTCGGAATTTCAATTACCGGGTTATTTAGTCCCACCATCAGCGGCGAAGGGGGAACTATGGACGCTGAGGACGTTTGTATAGGTTCTCTTTGCGGTCGTTGTGCCAGTTGCGGCACCATCGAACCACCACCTACTAAGCCAGATACTGCGCCGATTACACAAGCAGCAACGGCTGCACTGCCCACCATCCAGTTTAAACGGGAGCGGTGGCGTAAACGTGACAATACTTGCTGAACTGTCTCTTCTGGCGACTGTTGGGCTGCTGGCACTGGGAGCGTCCGCAAGCCTTGGCGCAGCTTTAACAGTCGGGCATACAAACATTGAACTGAGGCATCATTTGCCAGCCATTCTTCTACTTGCCTGCGTTCGGTGGCTGTGACTTCACCATCGAGGTAAGCACTCAATAACTCGAAGCGATCGCGCTTCACCATATCCATAAGACCCGTTGATTCATTGGTATGCTTGGCCATTCCATCTGACAAATCTTGAGGAAGTTGCAAAGGAGAACGGTCGTAAAACTGAGAATCAGTAGTCATCTTAACATTATTACCAATTCATACACGGGTAAACTGGGCGGGGATTTCGGGAAAATTAGCCAATTTTCGTCCTCAAGGCAGAAACAATCTACCTCTTTCTAGGAATTCTTAATCTATGCTTAAATTCTGCCATTGGGCAGAGGCAAGATACTGTAAATTAAAAACATTAGGAGTCTAGATAATTCTGCAAGTGGGCTTGCAGCCTCGATCTAGCTCTGGCTATTCTGGATTTCACAGTTCCTAGAGAAACTCCAGTGATTTCGGCAATTTCTTCATAAGCCATGCCTTCGATTTCTCTGAGGACAATGGTAGTACGGAAGACTTCTGGTAAATCCGCGATCGCTTCCCGCAATTGCTCGTAAAATTCTCTAGTTGTCAGTTCTTCCTCTGGGCCTGGGGTATCGCCAGCGATTTCCCAATCCATCTCGCCGTCCTCTAAGGAACGGGGAGCATCCAGTGACAAAGGACTCATTACCCGCTTGCGTTTGCGTAACTCGTCGTAAAATAAGTTCGTAGCAATGCGGCTTAACCAGCCCCGAAATTTGGCAGGCTCTTGTAATCGGTTAATATTCCGATACACTCGAATCCAAACTTCTTGAGCCAAATCGGCTCTGTCAGGCCAATCTGGAGCCAGGTGGTATAGAACTCGATCGACTTGACTTTGATAGCGGCGTAATAGTTCCGCAAAAGCAGCACGATCTGGTCGCAGTCCGGCTTGACAGCGCAAAATTAAATCGTGGTTAGGGAGTTTGTCAACTTGCACTGATGCTTCTGGATACTTTGCATCAACCGTTGACCAGGATACAGTAATCGATTGACTCATAGATCGTACTGGCTCTAAATCATCCCTATCTATTAGACCTGCTAATGGGACAGAAGTTCCATGCTCAGGTGACGGATTTATGACTGGAACACTGAAGCATACAATTTTGGATACATTTATAGCAATAAGCAGAGCCACTTTTCCTTATACTGCTCCCATAGTTGCCTAAGACCCATCAACAAACAAATGCGCGATACAATGCACATTTGAGTACTTTTAGCAACTGGGTATATACGCTTGATCGAGATCATTAAATTTAGCTATAAAAATGAAGATAAAATTTTGTAATTCTAACTTCTTCATACCTTTAAAATTCGGGTAATAATTTCTGGAAGTTAGGTTGCTGTGGTTGCTAAGATGGTGATTTAATTTTTTGATTTCGTTACCAGAATAGTTGCTGATTGTTCTGGTTGTGACCCGAAGGCAGCACTAGAGTTATGTTGCTCTGGTACGCGAACTTGAAAAAATAAATTGAGGGAAAATGTAATTGTTACCGCTAGCAATAGTTTTTCAAACATGGTTTTTCATCCACCTACACCATTAATGATTGATTGCTACATTTCAAGAGTTCCACTAAAAAGTCCGAGGAGAGGCTTACGACCCTCAGAACGTTTGAGGAATGAGGTTGCTCACTTGGAATTTTGCCGCTGGGACAATTTGTATAGTCTTAGTTTGCCCAGAGGTGTTGGCAGATTTACAGCGGAAATGATAAGTATTGATAAATTTTTGATAATCGGATGATGAACTCATCCAATTGCTCGGCTGGATATGTCAGGGATAAACAATAGGCGATGGCAATGGTAAGAAACGAATCTGTAGGGCGTATGGTAATGCTGCTTTGTTTTGGCACAGCATTTTTATCCTTAGCTGTCCATTGGCGCATTAGTACGGCGGAACGGCAGTATGAGAAGTCTGCATCTACTTCGATGCGGCGAGATTCTACCCGAACCAATCTTAAGGGAAGCCGGCCAGAGGCAGTCTACAAGAATCTTTCCCAAGTGAGTTTGGGGGAAATTGCACTGGGTGGATCTGTGCCACCTGATGAAGTTACCCAAGGCTCGACTGCCCAGAGGACGTTTACACCAAAGTCCTCTGCTATTAAACCTAAAACTAAATCAAAAATAATTAAGAAAAATCTAGCTAAAACAACTACTCGTAGGGCTTCTACACTCAAGTCTTCTACCATTAAATCGCAAATAATTAAGAAGAATCTAGCGAAAGCAACTATTCGTAGGGCTTCTAAACTCAAGCCTGCTACCATTAAGCCTCAAATTAAGCCCCAAATTATTAAGAATAATGTAGCTAAAGCCAACGACCTACCAACTCAAACAGAGTTAGCGGCGAAAGTAGAAAGACAAAATCCAGTTGCAGATAGTTGGCCAAAAGGTCTGTGGTCTCAGGCTTCAGCCCAACAAGTACCATCTAGTAGGCTGGCAAATGCCAAGACGCAAGTGGTGGTTGATTTAAGCGATCGCCGCACTTATGTATACGCAGGAGATGAGGTGATAGCGAGCTACCCGATTGCTGTCGGCAAGAAAGGTTGGGAAACACCCACAGGTTCTTTCCAGGTGATCCATATGCGACACTATCCAATCTGGCGTCACCCGATTACTGGCAAAGTATTTGAGGCTGGTACGGATAGTCCCTTGGGAGATAGATGGATTGGTTTTTGGTCAGATGGGCGGAATGAAATTGGCTTTCATGGCACACCGGATGTTGACCTGGTAGGAACGGCTGTATCCCACGGCTGCTTAAGAATGCGTAATTCTGATGTCCGATTATTATATGAGCAAGTGAGTTTAGGGACAACAGTGTTAGTACGTGATTAATTAGTTAAGAGTCATTAGTCCTTTGTCTAAAACAAATAACTAATGACTAATGACCAATGACTAAGTAACTCTGAAAATTATAATTTTTGCTCAAAGTTAGGTGCGTATGTTTGGAGTAAAGCACTAACTTGGCGTACAACCTCGTTACCAGTATTTTTACCCAAGGCTTGACGTTCTGGGAAGAAATTGGGTCGATCGAGATAACGGTTAATCGCTTCACTTATTTGTTGAGAAATTAAGTCTTGCAGCTGTGCCTGAGCCGTTTGGCGCTGGAAGTTAGCACCCTCTTCTGTGGTAGCATACAAAGGCGGTAGCCGATTGAGAGCGTAAGCGGCAATATCCCCAACATCTAAAGAACTTTCGCTGGTGGCTTCAATTTCTGCGACTCGTGCGATCGCTTCCGTCAGCACCAATTCTTCCATAACGTTAATGAATTGTTTGCGAGGTACCGCCACTACCTCACCAGTCAATAGCGCACCCATCAGCCGATCCAACGCCATATACTCTTCAATTGAGAGTTCCGAGGCGTTATCACAGATTCTACCGACTTCTGCTTCCATTGCTGGTGTCAAATAACCATCCTGGAGAGCTTGTTCTACAATTTTTTCGATACTCATAACGCTTATCATCATTTATGTTGGCCAAGCAAGGTAGGGACGGTATCAATCCAATTTATTTTGCCTAATTCTCAGCAAAAAATACACAAATTATGCCAAGGACACGATCAATTCTGCCTCTACTAGTTAACGACCTTAGTTCGCCAAGGTGTTGGATCGACAGATTGTCCGTTGACATACAGACCCCAATGCAAATGTGGCCCCGTGGCTGCACCTGTTGAACCTACTGCACCAATTAGTTGACCAGCTTTCACAAAATCACCTTCTTTAACGTTAATACGACTCAGGTGCATGAAAATACTGGTTACTCCTTGACCGTGGTCAATGCCAACTACGTTACCGTGTATCCGAAACCCTTGGGATACCCTACCTACCAAAGCAACTCGCCCAGAGGCTGGGGCAATTACTGGTGAACCGGCAGCACCAGCGTAGTCAAGACCACGATGATAGTAGTCCTTTGCAAATGTACCATTATAGTAGCGACGTACACCATAGTTTGTACTCATCCGCCCTGCATTTGGCTTCAGGAATACTCCATTCCAATACTTTTCTGGTGTTTGTAGCGCCTTAAAAGCCGCCACACGCTTAAGTTCATACTCTGTGGCATCCACTCCAGCTTTGCCAGGTGGCAAAGTAATGCGTTGTACGGGGAATTTGCGATTCAGCACATTCACTGCCAAGTTTTGCACTTGACCATCCCCTGCAACCCGAAGTGTTCTAGTTCCAGCTTTTTCTAATGGAGTTGTGGGAACAAAAGCTCGATATTGATTGGGCGCAATTTCAAAGGCTGGGTATGTATTCTTACCACTGGCTACTGTTGGATTTGTACCATTGTCTGGTTTATCTAAATTAACCTCCACCGAGAGTGTATCCCCTAATTTAGGATTCGTTGGAGTCACCTTTACTTGTAAAGCATCTACAGGTAATGCCAAGGCGATCGGAAGAACAGCAAATATTCCCTTTAACACATTTATTCCACGGCGATTGGCTGTCAACGTTTTGACATCAAAACCGAGCAACTTTTTGTTTGAACTACTAGTGCTATTCTCAATAATCATAGAATTACAAAAAAACCCTTGCTTGTATTGGAAAATAGATTAGCTTATTATCGCTAGTGTTTCCTGTTTGAAGCCGATGTTGTTGACAACCATAAATTCTCGGAAATTCTCCAGGTACTTATGGATTGCAAGGGCAAATCATTTTATCTGTAATTTTAGGAACTTGGTCTTAACTTTAATAACCAAGGTGTATGACATTGGCAATGAGCATAAAATTTAACTTTCATTACATAAATAATACTTGAAGGAAATCTTGGAATCAACTGGACACTTTTTCAACTGGACACTAATATCACATTGTTAGGTTGAAATCGGTATGGGGAAATTACTTAAACTAGGTAAGTCAGTTAGTGAAGATAAATTAAATCATAACTAGATAGATAGGACTAGTCGTAAATATTTTAAAATTTGGTGATAGTAGAGCTTTATTCGCCAAAAAACTATGATATTAAGGTAAAATGTGAGTCTGCCACTCCATACTTAAGATTTACTTGATAAATCAACTCTGAATGAGGGAATACGCTAATTAGCTTGAGACTGATAGTATTACTTTTGACTTGAGTTTGCCATCTTCCATCTGAACGATGCGATCGGCAATATCTAGGATACGGTTGTCATGAGTAACCATCAAGATGGTACAACCTTGTTCTTTTGCTAGTTTTTGCATGAGATTGACTACATCTCGTCCCGATTGACTGTCAAGGGCGGCGGTGGGTTCATCCGCAAGAATTATTTGAGGATGACTGACTAAAGCACGAGCGATCGCTACTCTTTGTTTTTGTCCTCCAGACAGTTGATCGGGGTAATAATGCAAATGATTTCCTAATCCTACTTGCTCTAACATTTGGGCTGACCTAGCTCGCATCTTTTTTAACCCAAGATGCTTGTGTAATTCTAAAGCCATTTTGACGTTTTGGAGTGCTGTCAAACTACCATGCAAGTTATGTCCTTGGAAAATATAACCATTACGGCGTCGCGCTTGCACTAATTGTTCAGCGCTGGCACCATAAAGTTCTCGTCCCAACACTCGCAAACTACCAGATTGAGCAGAACGCAATCCACCCACTAAGGTCAACAAGGTAGTCTTTCCAGAACCAGAGGGCCCAGTCATGATAATAATTTCACCGACGTTAATCTCTAAGTTGATATTGCATAAAACTTGCTTGCGGAGTGAGCCGTGACCAAAGTGGTGGTCGAGATTATGGATGGAGATGATGGATTGACTAGTCATAAATAGATTGATTACTCGTGACGAGCGTCATTGGTCATTTGTCCTTTGCAAATGACAAATGACCAATGACGAATGACAAATTTAAAACATATCAGCAGGATCGGTGGCTTGGAGTTTGCGGGTGGCGATCGCACCAGAAATGGTACACATAATGATGGTCAGCACTAATACCTGCAATGCCCGAATCGCAGTCATGTACATAGGCAAATTTGTGGCACTGCGAGTCAGTTGGTAAAGTGCTAAAGACACCCCCAATCCGGGGAAGAAGCCCAGTGCTGCTAATATCAATGATTCTTCAAGCACCACACCTAGCAAGTAGTAATTGCGATATCCCATTGCTTTGAAGGTGGCGTATTCTCGAACGTGGGCATTAACATCGGTGGAGAGAACTTGATAAACAATTATCACGCCCACCACAAACCCCATCGATACACCCAGGCTGAAGATAAACCCAATTGGGGAATTTGTTCTCCAGAAATTGTTCTCAAATTCAATAAATTCAGCGTGGGTGAATACTCTGACATCATCTTTGAGGTAGGCTTTGAGCATTGCGGCTACTTTTTTCGGTTCATAACCTGGTTTGAGAACAATCAAACCTAGACTGACACTGTTGGACTGTCGCCCAGAAAATAGCCGCAAAAAATTTTGATCGCTGGTAATCAGGTTGCCATCAAAGCCAAAGGAAGCCCCGACTTGGAATAAGCCACTAATGGTAATTGTGCGCCGTTCTATTTCGGCAGTCAGGGTTTTACCTTGGTCAATTTGAGCGATCGCTTTTTGATAATCTCCTCTTGCACCACGGTCAAATAACACGGTATCCGGCATTTTGATCGCTTGCAATTGCTGGTTAACATCGGGTAAGTCAAAGGCTGGCTTGTCTGGGTTCAAGCCGATAACTAACACCCCTGTCTCACGATGTGTTTGCGGATTCTTCCAGATTGTATTGTTGAAATACATTGCTTCGGCCGACTTCACCCCTGGTATATCCATTGCTTGGTAAAGTCGCCGCCGAGAAAATGTAGACAAGCTTGGCAAGTTACGGGCTTGGGGACTGGTTAAAACAATGTCTGCTTGCAAACTGCGATGTAGTCTGGTGTTACTGTCATACAGCGCAGTCTGAAAACCTAGCTGCATGAACATGAGAAGATCCGCAAAGGCAATGCCTGATAATGCCACTAAAAGACGGCTTTTTTCATGATTAAGTTGCAGCCATCCTAGAGGGGTTCGCCGTCGCAGTTGTTTGAGCAATCCCATGATCAGAAGTGGTGAGTGGGGGATGAGGGGACAAGGGAGATGAGGGAGTAAGGAAGAAGAATTAATAACCAATGACTAATACTTCTGAGGCTGCGCCCGAAGCGTAGCTATGCCGCAGGCTTTACGACTACGCTCAGTACAAGTGACTAATGACAAATTTCACAATTCAATTACTGCCTTAACTTGCATATTGGTTAAGGTGGCGGCTTTTTGGCTGGAAGTTTCATCTAGTCGGATGTGGACTTCTACTACTCTGTTGTCGATATTGCTGACGGGATCTGTGTTAATGACATTCTGTCGTCGCACTTGTAAACCTTTGCGATCTACGATTCCCTGCAATTCAATCGGGAGGTTATCACCAAAGATTCGCACTTGTTGCCCTGAATGTACTTTGCCGATATCGCTTTCGTAGACTTCGGCGATGACATACATCTGGCTGGTTTGTCCAATATCTGCAATACCATCATTTGAGACTAATTCCCCAGGATGGGTATGGATCTCAAATACCTGTCCATTTTGGGGCGATCGCACCTCAGCCTGTTCGAGATTGACTTTTGCCAGATTCATGGCTGCTACAGCACGATTAATTTCTGCCTGGGCAGCTTCTACATCCACTCCCCGCACTTCAGCGATTTCATCGAGTGTTGCTGTGGCTTGTTTAACTTGTTGCTGACTAGTTGATTGGGTACGATTTAACTGTGCCTGGGCTTCTTGCAAGCTTTTTTGGGCAGTTTCCAAGTTTAAACGCTTGCTATCCCTTTGCGAGGCGGAAATTGCACCCTGTTGATATAGTTGCTGATAGCGTTCGTCTTCTGCTTGGGCGTTACGCACTTCGGCCTGGAATCGCTCAATTGTCGCGGCTTGGGCATTAATATCACCTTGGCGTTCGGCTTCTAGACGAGCGATCGCAGCTTTTTGGGCGGCAATTTCACCGCGTTTAGCACCTGCTTGGGTGCGGTTTAGGTTTGCCTGGGCTACTTTTACTTGTTCCTGGGCCTCTTTGAATGCTGCTTGGAGGCGATCGCGGCTGTTTAAAATTGCGATCGCTTGTCCTGCTTTTACCCTATCCCCCTCTTTCACCAACAACTTTTCTACTCGACTTCCTTCCGCAGACACCGCAGCAGAGAGTTTAATTACCTTTCCCTGTGGTTCGAGTCGCCCTAAAGCTGTTACCGTTTTTAACTTTGGTAATTGTGTTTCTGGTACTTGTGCCTCTTGATTGGCATAATTTTGCCCGCGTTTTACTATATAAAAACTTATTCCGCCAACTAATAAAGATATAGTTATACCTATAGCAACGGATGGACGCAGAATCGACTTAGGGAACGTTCTGTACCCTAGCTTTGAGTTTCGCACCATAGATTACCTCTTAACTAGTGGCGCAGAAAAAAGAACAGATTAGGCTTTTCTCCGTACTTGTTTGCTAATTCCTACTTCTTGAGTCAGTGATTGTTGATTTATCACTTCCAAGTCCATAAAATAATTTGGAAATTGTTGAGCTTTTACTTAGATAAAGTGATTTAGCTGGCTAGGATAACAACGAATATCTTTACCAAATTAGAGGTTTATGTTTTTAGCAAACTACTTTTGTTTTATGAAAGTACTCAGGTATAGTAAACGCTTTTAAAATTCCGGGTTGTAACAGCGCCAACAATCATAATCAAATTAAGTAAATAACAAAAAATATTTGGTGTGATTAAGATCGGTGGAAATTTATATCAAATTTTGATGATTATTGCTTTTCCTAATCATATTAGGTAGATCGTATTCCCCTCTTCGCTTGCGGGGTGGGGTTCTTATACCTCACAAGAGCCGAGAACCGCTATAATCCCATTCAAAGATAAAACCTTAACCAAACTGGATTGAGACACCTGTGGCTTGCAATTCTCACAAATCAAATAGGATTACTGTATTAAGTCTGTTTGCTATTGGGAATTATAAAGATAGGGATACAAAACTTTCACAATAGTTTTGATGTATTCCTTTTATAGTATAAATGTACTATTAATTTTAGTTGTACAGCCATGCAGCCTCTTCAGCCCGTTAGCGGATCGGATTTGCAAAGATTTTTGTCAGCACCAGAGGAGTTATTGCAACAGTCAGTAGAGTTGCAGTTAGCCGTTGCCAGTTTCCACCAGACACCGCGAAGTCTTTTAGAGATTTTAGTTAATAGCCCTGATGCACAGGTAGCAGAAGCAGCAAGTTTACACGTGAATTTGGCAGGAGAAATAACAGACGGGTGGCAGCAAGCAGTTGATGAAATCCTGCAACAGCGTCAGCTAGGGCAAAACGACCGATTGGCGATAGAACTACTCAAAATCGGGACTGTACCTCCTTGCTTCCTCAGCGAATGGGTTCCATCTGAGCCACTAATTCAAGGATTGCGAAATCCCCAAATGCCATTGCGTTATCGGTTGCAATTATTACAACGACTATCACAAGAAGCAACTTTAGAACCAAGGTTAGAGGTAGCAGAGTCGCCAGAAACGCCGTCAGCAGTGTTGGAACAGTTAGCGGGTGATTTAGAATTACCAGTGCGGTTGGCGGTGAAGTTTAATCCCAGTTGTCCACCACCATTAATTGAACTGGTGGAAGGACAGTATGCCGTTGCATCTGACTGGAATACCGATAGCGAACAATTAGCGATGCTGGGGCAGAGTCGCTGGGCGTGGGTGCGGTTGGCTGTGGCGCAAAATCCCTCAGCGACAGCAGAGACGCTAATGCAATTGGCTGAGGATGCGGTGTACAAAATTCAGTTAGCGGTAGCGAATAATCCAGAAACACCTGCACTGACACTGATGCAGTTGGCTGGGGATGCAGTATATGCAATTCAATTAGCGGTAGCGAAGAATCCTTTCACTCCAACAGAAGCACTCAATTTGCTTGCAAACCATACTGATAACGAAATTCAAACGGCTCTAGCAAAACATCCAAAGACTTCAGAGCAAGCATTATTAAAACTATATCCCAAACACAAACGTACAATTATTACTCAAAGGAAAAATTTACCCCTAAGTATTATAGAGCAACTGGTACGCGATCGCAGTGAAAAAAATTTTTACTATTACGTTAATTCGGTAATCAATCAGCCAAACATATCAGGAGAAATTCTCGAACTTTTAGCAAATGATTCATTAGAGTCAATGCGAATTAATATTGCTAAACATCCACAAGTATTAGGAACTACACTCAAGCAATTGGCTCAAGATTCAAGCTTTCAAGTACGGGAAGCAGTTCTCAGCAATCCGAAAACACCGAAAGCTATCAAAAAGCGTGTATTAGCAACAAAGTCAACTGACCATGTTTATCATATTTCATCAGGATCTAGACCACAAGATAAACAGCAAAGCTTAGAGCAACAAAGCCGAGATCCAAACACATCAACTAACACCTTGGTAGAACTGGCAAAATCATCAGATAGCATCATCCGCTGTTATGTAGCGAAAAATCCCTCGATCCCTGCGGAAGTTTTGATTGAGCTAGTGAAAGATAGTGACATACAAGTACGGAAATGCGCGTTGATAAATATCAACTTACCTTACTTAGATGAACATCAAAAAATGCTGATAGCAAAAGAATACAAGCAAATTATTTTGGGATATTACCGTTTGCTTTTAGCTCAATCAGAAGCAGAAGAAACTGCAAAAGCAAACGAACTAATAGCACGTCGTCCCGACAGTCCTCATGCTTTAACGCAGGTTGTGCAAAAGGGAGATCAAAAAGCTAAATTGACCGCAGCACGTAGTAATAAAACTCCGATTCAAGTCTTGGAACAACTGGCAAAAGATGCAGATGACACTGTGCGTCAAGTTGTTTTACAAAATGCCAATTTACCACTCCAAAGTTTGCTAGAACTGGCGCGAGATAAAAGCTTGAATGTGCGTTTATGGCTTCTCCATAAATCATCTCATAATAAAACACCAACACCTATTCAACTATTAGAAATATTGGCGCAAGATGAATCTGAGCAAGTCAGAGCCAAAGTTGCAGAACATCCCGATTCATCTGTTGAAATTTTGACGCGGTTAGCCAACGATACCAGCCGTGAAGTCAAATCAAGACTGACTGCTAACCCCAATACTCCTGTTACAATACTCACTCGCTTAGGCTTAGAAGAAAATCTCGTAAATCAACGTAATCCTAATACACCAGGAATTGTGCTTGCTCAGGCGGTTAAAAGCATGAGTAGCAAAAATCTTGCTGATTTTATTAAACATCCTGTCAAAGGTTCACAAATGCCTGCTGAAACTTTGTCACAGTTAGCAAGTCACACCGATAGTTCAGTGCGTTATCGAGTCGCATCTCACCCTAATACACCAGCCACCGTTTTAAGACAGTTAGCTAGAGACTCTTATGTAGCTACAGTTCGTGCTGTCGCCAGTAATGCTAATACATTTCCTGAAACTTTAGAAGTGCTAGCTAGTCACCCAGATTTTACAACTCGTTTGGAAGTTGTTCGCAATCCCAACACACCGCCTCGCGCACTTGCTCAAATTGTTCTGAGTACCCAAAATTCAGGAAATACGCCAAATCAAACAGTAGATATGCTCAAAAGTGCATTTCCGGGCGATCATAATGATGTGCTGCGTTCAATAGCTGGTAATCCTCGCACACCTATAGAAGCACTGGAGATTTTAGCAAGAAGAGAATTTATTGGTGCAACACCCGATCCTCGCTCGTTTATTCCACCCACAACTGATGATAGTATAGTGCGATCGCTTGCGTACAACCCCAGCTTAACACCGCAATTGCTGGGTATTCTTGTCCAAGATCCTTGTGTAGAAGTGCGTGTTTGTTTAGTTCGGCATCCCAATTTGACAGAGGCTTTGTGGTTGCGTTTGGCAGAAGATACAGAAATCTCAGTGCGTGAAGTTGCTGCTACAATCAACGCACCTGTAAGCGTTTTGGAATTACTAGCACAGGATGAACAAGTAGAGGTGCGAATCAAAGTAGCGACTAACCCCAATACACCAATTAGTGTTTTACAACTTCTCGCAGGTGACGAAAACTCCAGTGTCCGCACTGCTGCGGCTAGCAATTCTCAGCTACCTGAAACAATACTGACACAATTGGCAAACGATGAAAAAGTCGAAGTCCGCCGCGCAGTTGCTCAAAATCCCAACACCCCTGCACCCATCCGCGAAACCCTCCACGATTTGATTGTACAACCCACCACCCGCCAAACTAGTTCTACGTTGCGCGGACTCAACCGCCTCTACAACCCCAGCACTGATGATTTAGTAAGCATACTTGCAGAATACGCGAGTTCAGAAAATGCCTTTGTGCGGTTTGTGACACTCCTCCACCCGCTAACTCCCCATGAAGTGCTGACTCAAGCAGCGCAGTCTGCATCCTGGCTGGAACGCTACGCCGTTGCTGATAATTCTGGAACTCCAAGCGTTTTACGCCAGCAACTTGCTCAAGATAGCAACCGGATTGTCCGCGCAGCCGCTAGAGTTTAGTTGGGAATAATTGAGGATGTTGCAGATGGCATACAGCGATTTCACACTTGCCAAAGTTCGAGAAACGTTTCAACTTGTAATTGATGAAAAGCGCAATCTATTCAAAGATGTGTCGCCTATTCAACCTTCCACTACTTTAACAACGCTCTTAGAAGAATATACTCAACTAGCAACTGCTATCAACACTGAAAAAGCCCGTTCCGAATTACTAATTATGCCAGTTCTTACGGAAGTTAGACGGCAGTTAAATTATCAAATATCATTGTTTTCTGGAACAGATTTTGATGTAGATAGTAATAAAGGTTTGAATGGATTTTGTGATTTCATTCTCTGCGGTTCTGAAGAACAGTTTTACATAAAAGCGCCTGTACTTACAATTATTGAGGCGAAAAATGAAAATATCAAAGGTGGTTTAGGACAATGTATTGCCACTATGATAGCTGCCCAATTATTCAATCAAAATACTCAACAAGAAGTTAAGACAATCTATGGAGTTGTCACTAGTGGAACCAACTGGCGATTTTTAATGTTGGAAGGATTAACAGCATACATTGACATAGTTGAATACTACATCAATGATGTTGATAAGATTCTCGGTATTCTGTTGCAACCATTTCAATCTGCTTTGCTACAACCATCGTTATGATAATCATCGAAAATTTATCAATCACATAACTGTAATTAAATTGCACCTAATATACTATGCACACTGAAACAGAACGCATTTTTGGAACTCTACAAGTTCTTGTTGAGCCTTACTTAACTGTTCGTTTACCAGGTCATGAAGACGGCGGTACTATTGTTCCATTTGTTTGGGACGTATCTGAACAAGGAGAATTTAATATTATCAATCTCTGTCTGGCTAATGGTTGGCTACAGCTTACAGATGTAGATATTATAATTAAAAGTTGGCAAGAATTAGAATATCTGGAATTTTTTCCCAAAATCAATTTAAGTTTGCTTGAGAAAAATATTAGAAACAATAAATTAGCAGCTTTATTTCAGTTATTGCAGACCAATTTACAAGAATTAGAATCATTTAGATTAAAGAAAGTTTATTATCCTACATCGTCTTTTGTAATTGGGAAAACAGAAGAAGGGAATTGGATTTGTATTTGTCCAACTGTTTATACAGAAACAGGAATTCCGCAAGAGCTAATTTCTCGTTCTTCTCTATCTCAATCAACCTCTAGTCAATTATACGGTCAAAACACACTAAATTTCATTTCACAAATTGAAGCAATTACCTCAGAAATAGGCACAATTTCCTTAGAAGGTGATTTTGGTGGTGGTTATTACTATAGCTACGATCATCAAATTGTTTATGGTGTTGCTGTATCTAAAGAACTAGCATTTGAACAGGCTTTTCAAAAGGCTAGACTTCTAGAACTAAAACAATTTCATAGCTTTTATACTGATAAAAACTACTTAAGCGACTACTACGAGGAAGATTATGAAGAAGTTTCTGCAAAATATGAGCAAGTTAATAAATTTTTTAACCAGAGATTTCCTGAAGTAATTATGTATAGATTCAGTTTTTTTACTCAGGAACATATATACATAATAGGTCAAAGTAACCCTGGAGATTGGGTTGGACTATATCTAAAAAGTGAATTTGTTTACAATCCCTAAACTTATTAATATCAAAAATGAAACTCGAAACAGAACAACTTCTTGCTACACTAGAATTACTCTGCTCAAGTTCGTTTGTTTGGGAAACTATAACCCGAGGTGAATTTAACCTATGGAATCTGATGATTTCCGAAGGCTTTGTTAATCTCACTGACATAGAACTTGCTTTTCAACATTGGCAAAAAATTGAAGAATGGGGAACTCCTACTAATCAGGAAGCTTCTGATTATGAATATGCCCCGCCGCGTTCTGAACGCAAGGACAACACTTGGAACGAAAATATTGCTAATGAACGCCAAGGTTACTATCAACAACTCCAGCAGTTAGTTAAAAAACATCTGCAAAATATTCAAGCATATAATTTATCTTTTCCCAAAACAGCACATCAAAGCTTTGAGTGGGGACATCCATATTTTTCCGTTTCCATTGTGGTTGGTGAAACTAGCGATCGCCATTATTTTTGTCTTGCCCCCACTGTCCCCGATCAACTAAACTATTATCGCCGCGATCGCCATCAACGCACAACACAAATTATCTGCGAAGAATCGCCAACCCAAGCAACTCAAAATCTGATCGCTGAAGTTCAAATTCTCTTAGATAAACTCGCCACAATTACCAACTACGGCTACTACCACGGCGGATACAACTACACTTACCAACATCAAATTGTCGGTGCATTAGCCAAAACTAAAACAACAGCAATTCAACTCGCATTACAAGCAGCAACGATGGTTTTTTTGGAGAAGCGAACAGTTGAATATGCTGATGATGGCTACAATAGCCGTAAACTCAGCCAGTTTATGAACCAGTGTTTGCGCGATCGCACTTGTTACAGTATCAGCTTTTGGGATGTTGGCTACACCTACGAGGTCGGACAAACCCCAGCAGGAGATTGGCTAGGAAAGCGATCGCAAAGCGAATTTGAGTACAATCCTTAGAAAGAGTAGCAAAAACCTAATGTCTAAAAAGTCTGATTCGCAGTTCCAAAATCTCTTTACTTCACAAATTTGATTTGTGAGAATTGCTCAAAAAGAATCTGCTTAAGATGCTGCAACAGCAGCACGGTCATTTACTAACTTGCCATCTTCCATATAGACGATGCGATCGGCAATATCTAAAATGCGGTTGTCATGAGTAACCAAAAGAATGGTACAGTCTTGTTCTTTAGCTAATTTTTGCATAAGGTTGACCACATCTCGTCCCGATTTACTGTCAAGGGCGGCGGTGGGTTCATCTGCTAAGACTATTTTAGGACGACCAACCAAAGCACGAGCGATCGCAACTCTTTGTTTTTGTCCCCCAGATAAATCATCAGGATAATAATTCAAGCGTTCTCCTAATCCTACCTCCTCTAATATTTGGGCTGACCGGGTTTTCATTTCTGCTGGTGAAATATTATTATGCACTTCCAAGCCCATTCTGACGTTTTGGAGTGCCGTTAAACTACCATGCAAGTTATGTGCTTGGAAAATATAACCGTTACTGCGTCGCACCTGGGTAAGTTGTCGTTTGTTAGCGCCACACAGTTCTTGTTCCAATATCTGCAAACTGCCGGATTGAGCAGAACGCAAGCCGCCTGCTAAGGTGAGAAGTGTAGTCTTACCAGAACCAGAAGGCCCTGTCATAATAATAATTTCGCCGGCGTTAATATCCAGGTTGATATCAAAGAGAACTTGCTTGCGGAGTTGACCATGACCAAAATAGTGGTCGAGATTTTTAATAGAGATTACAGAAGGCATACTAATTTTAGATTTTAGATTTTAGATTTTAGATTAGGGATTTCCCAATCCCCAGTCCCCATTACCCCTTATCCCCAGAGGGGGCCCCACCTTCCCCAGTCCCCATTTTCTAAAACATATCTGCGGGGTCAGCAGACTGTAATTTACGGGTGGCGATCGCACCAGAAATTACACACATAATCATAGTCAGTGTTAATACCGTCAAGGCTCGTCCTACGGTCATATAAAGTGGTAAATTGGTGGCATTACGAGTTAAAGCATAAAGTCCTAAAGGTGCGATCGCTCCTGGGATAAAGCCCAAGATAGCTAAAATAATCGCCTCTTCAAACACCACACCTAATAAATAAAGATTGTTATACCCCATTGCCTTGAAAGTGGCGTATTCTTTGATATGAGAATTCACATCTGTAGAAAGAACTTGATAGACGATAATCACGCCCACCATAAATCCCATTGCTACACCCAGGCTGAAGATAAATCCGATGGCTGTATTTGTTTTCCAGTAATTTATTTCAAATTCGATAAATTCTGCTCTGGTTAAAACTTTGACATCATCATCTAAATGAGCTTCTAAAGCTGCTTTCATCTGCTTTGGGTCGTAGCCTGGTTGTAGTTGCACTAAACCGAGACTGACACCGCTGGCTTCTCGTCTAGGAAATAGTCGCAGAAAGTTCTGGTCGTTGGTGATTAAAGTACCATCGGCGATGAAGGAAGCCCCGACTGAAAATAAGCCGCTAATGGTAATTGTCCGGCGTTCTATTTCGGTTGTGACAGTTTTACCTTGGTCAATTTTAGCGATCGCATCATTATAATCTCCCCTTGAGGCGCGATCGAACAAAACGGTATCTGGTAGTTTAACAGCATCTATCTGGCGGTTCACATCTGCTAAGTTAAACACTTGCCGATCGGGATTGAACCCCATAACTAATATTGTCGTCTTCTGTTGTGTTTGGGGATTTTTCCAATCAACAATGTTGACATACATTCCTTCTGCCGACTTTACACCGGGTATATCCATTGCTTGATACAGCCGTCGCCGCGTAAAGCTAGACATATTTGCTAGGTTACGTGCTTGGGGACTGATGACAAACATATCAGCCTGCATACTCCGATGCAGGATTGTGTTACTTTCAAACAGGGCAGTCTGAAACCCTAGCTGCATGAACATCAGAACATCGGCAAAGGCAATGCCTGACAATGCTACCAAAAGACGGCCTTTTTCATGACTCAGTTGCAGCCATCCTAAAGGCGTTCGCCGCCGCAGTTGCTGGATAAATCCAATCACAGTTCAATTACCGCCTTGACTTGCAAATTAGTTAAGCTAGAAGCATTTTGGCTAGATAGTTTATTCAGTTGCACATGGACTTCCACTACTCTGGCATCAATATTGCTAGAGGGATCGGCGTTAATCAGATTTTGCCGCTTTACCTGCATACCAATCCAATCCACTCTTCCCTCTAATTCATTGCGGAGGGAATCACTGCTTACCAGCACCTCTTGTCCCGGACGGACTTTCTTGATATCACTTTGGTAGACTTCTACTACTGCATACATCTGGTCGGTTTGACCTAGAGCCACAATTCCTTCATCGCCAACAGTTTCTCCGGCTCGTGTATTAATCTCCAAAATTCGACCAGCTTTAGGAGCTACAACGTATGCCTGTGCCAGTTCTGCTCTAATTTTCTCCACGGTGGCTTGAGCGCTGTCTACCTCTGCTTGTGCATTTGCTATATCTGTGGGACGGACTTCAGCAGTTTGATTCAGGTTAGCTTTTGCTTCGTTAATCTGCTGTTGCAAGCTGGCGAGGGTTTGATCTTGGTTAGCTTTTGCTTCGTTAATCTGCTGTTGTAGGGTTGCGACAGTTCTTGTCTGAGTGGCTTGGCTTTCAATTAACGCTTGAGTGGAAGTTTCGGCACTTAAACGTCTGCTATCAACTTCCTGACTAGAAATTGCTCCTGCTTTATATAAAGTCTCGTAGCGCTGTACCTCAGCTTGGGCATTACGTCTCTCGGCTGCTACGCGAGCCACTGTTGCTTGCAAGCTGCGTTGTTGCCCTTGCAATTCTGCTTCTAAACGATTAATTGTGGCTTGCTGAGTTTTAATGTTTCCTTGTAGTTCTACTTGCACGCGATTCACGGTTGCTTGACGCGCTCCAATTTCTCCCTGTTTGGCTCCAGCTTTTACCTGGTTAAGGCGGGATTTGGCAACTTGAACTTGTTTTTGGGCCTCACCTAAAGTACCTTGTAGGCGATCGCGGTTGTCCATAATCGCAACTACCTGCCCGGCTTTGACGCGATCGCCTTCTTTCACCAATAGTTGCTCTACCCGATTTCCTTCATTAGAAGAAGGCGCTGACAGTTTTATTATTTCTCCCTTTGGTTCCAACCGCCCTAATGCTGTTACTGTTTTTACCACTGGCTGAACTGCTACTGGTGCTGTTTGCTTTTCATTAGCTGTAGCCTGAAGCTTCATCAACGTATAAACACTGATTCCACCTATTGCTAGAGATGTAAGTATTGCAAGTAGAAGTGGCGATCGTAAAAGATTCTGAGAAGACCTCAAACCCTCTGAATTCGTGTTTTCCCTCATACTATTTCCCCCTTACCACCAGTAGCAAACTGTACTAAACTGTCCAGTTCAATTTATGCTAAACTAAACGGACTAGTTTAGTCAATAGGACACAACTAAACTTGTCAATCAATTTGCTTGGCATTAGGGACTTGCAAAAAATAAATTATCCCAAATCATTTTTAGATTTGTAGAGACGCAAGGTCTTGTGTCCCTAGACGGGGTATTTTTTAACAGGAAATCTCTTATGCTGCGGAATGCTGTTTCCTATTGGGATTGATTGTCTATTACAAAAAAGTACAAGCTAGAAAAGCTGATAATAGCGGCTTTAGGACTTTATCAAAGGGTATATTTATTTTCGCAATTTTGTACTAAAGCATTTTGCAGCATCTATTAATATTGTTGAGAAGAAAGGATAATTAATAAATGGTACGCATCAAAACTGACGAAGTCGATCGAGATAATTCTGTTGATAAAGTAGAGCAAATTCTGCAAGGTGCAATGCAAGAGTTTCTCCAAAATGGCTATGCTGGTACGAGCATGGATCGGGTAGCAGTAGCAGCAGGTGTTTCTAAAGCGACAGTCTACAGCCACTTTCAAGATAAAGAAGGACTATTTAAAGTACTGTTAGAGCAGCTGACAAGTAAAAAGAATAGCTCCATTTTTGGCACAGAACCGATTGAGGGAGAACCAGCCACTATAGTGCGCCAGGTAGTAACTAAAGCATTAGATCAGATGCTTAACGACAAAGAACATAGTGCATTTATGCGAGTCTTAATCGGGGAATCTGGGCGTTTTCCTGAGTTAGCTCAAATTTGTATTCGGGTGATGATTAAGCCAGTAGCGGAAACTCTCACTCACTACTTGGCGGCTCCAGAATTAAAGATACCCGATCCAGAGGCGACAGCGAGAATTCTCTTAGGAGCATTGGTACATTTCCATATTACTCAAAATGTGATGCATGGACAGGATATTATTCCAATGGAAAGCGATCGCTTGATTGATGCCTTGACACACCTGATCGCAAAATGCGCCGATTGATTGGTTATATCCCGGCGCGTGGCGCTTGTTTGGTCGGAAAGTCAAATTCACCTTGAATAACAGTTGACTGTTTTTTCCATAGAAGCTACAGTACTGTGTCCGGCTTTTTTCGTTCCTTACAAGCTGCCACCAATACATCCTCTAGCGATCGCCAGATAACTAAGCAGGAATAACTTGAACAACTAGAGCGCGTTTATCCAGCGACTGGATTTTACCTACTTGACTGAGATCGTTTGCAATTCGGTCTAGCAGTTCTCCTGCTTTGTCACGATATTGATGTTCTCGGCCTCGTAAACGAATGGCAAACTTGACAGAATCGCCTTTACTCAACCACTGACCTGCTTGTTCGATGCGTAAATTGTAATCAGCCATACCCACGTTTAGACCGAATCGAACTTCTTTTACCGTGGGTCTAGCACTCTGGCTCTGACGTTTTTTCTTTTGATATTGTAGCTTGCCATAGTTGAGAATCTTCGCGATTGGAGCGTCTTTACCTTGAGAGACTACAACTAAGTCAAGCTCTAAGCTTTCAGCTAGCTGTAACGCCTCATTGGTGTCGATTAGACCACGATTGTTATTCTCATGGTCAATCAAGAAGACGCTAGGTGATTTGATTTGTGAATTAATCAGTTGCTTTTGGATTGCGATAATGAATTTCTCCCATTTGTTCAATACTTTGCTTTACAAGCAGGTAATGCCAATTTAACACAACACTGAATCAGAGCAACTTTAAACAACACAATAGACGGCGATCTGATAGAATGAGGGACTGCGGCACTCGCTCTCAGTCTTTGCGCTACTGCCCATCCAGCTTTTCAATGATTTTTATCCGTCCGCCTAAGACTGACGCCATCATTGGCGACAGGCCGATGTTATTTTTGGAGTCTTATGTCTTTTTCCGATCTCGGCTTGTCCAATGAAATTATCCGTGCTGTTACCGAACGAGGGTACACGGAACCCACGCCAATCCAGATGCAGTCCATTCCTGCTGTCTTGTCGGGTAAAGATTTATTAGCTGGGGCACAAACTGGCACTGGCAAGACCGCTAGTTTTACACTGCCACTCTTGCATCGATTGTCGTCTAATAAGAGCAAAGGTACGCCTAATGGATACCCACCAATCCGGGCGCTGATTCTCACCCCGACTCGCGAACTCGCTGCCCAAGTGGAAGAAAGCGTGCGTGAGTACGGCAAGTACTTAAATCTTAACTCAATGGTGATGTTTGGCGGAGTCAGTATTAATCTGCAAAAACAGCGTTTGAGGAGTCGAGTGGATATTTTGGTCGCGACTCCAGGGCGACTGCTAGATCACGTACAGCAGGGTACGCTGAATTTATCGCAGATTGAGGTTTTAGTGCTGGATGAAGCCGATCGGATGCTGGATATGGGTTTTATTAATGATATCCGCCGCATCCTCTCACTCTTGCCCAAACAGCGACAGAATTTGCTATTCTTCGCTACTTTCTCAGACAAAATTAAGGCACTGGCCGCCGGGCTACTCAATAACCCGACGATGATTGAGGTAGCACGCCGCAACGTTACTGCCGACACGATCGCCCAGAAAGTTTATCAAGTAGACCGTGACAAGAAACGCCAATTACTTGCTCATTTGATTCGGCGAGATAATTGGTATCAAGTACTAGTATTCACTCGCACCAAGTATGGCGCTGACCGTTTGGTGAAACAGTTGGGCGAAGACCGCATTCAAGCATTGGCAATCCACGGTAATAAGAGCCAGCCCGTGCGTACTAACGCTCTGGCCAAGTTCAAAAATGGCACCTTACAAGTATTGGTGGCGACAGACATAGCTGCTAGGGGTCTTGACATCAGCGAACTGCCCCATGTTGTTAACTTTGATTTGCCCAATGTACCAGAAGATTATGTTCATCGTATTGGTCGCACCGGTCGCGCTGGCGCATCAGGTGAAGCTGTATCGCTAGTGTGCATCGATGAACAGCATCTATTGAAAGATATCGAAAAACTGATTGAGCAACGCTTGCCGAAGGAAGTGGTTGCTGGTTTTGCGCCCAACCCCGATATCAACCCCGAACCAATTACAAATGTACGGCAACACAGAGCCAAGCCCGGAAGTGAGAAGCGTCAGGCTCGTACTCCTAAACCGTTACCACAGACATCGGCTAAACGTAAAGCAGCGCCACCTGCCACTAATGGCGAGAAACCTGGCGCTCGTTCGTCAGCATCGCGCCGTTCTACTAAACGCGATCGCTAATATTCGTTAGCTGTTCAATAGACCTCTTTCATAAATCAAAAATAAGAAAGAACCCCACCCGAAGAGCGGGGAGGGGTTGCGGGTGGGATGTTAGGGACTTTTGCAAGAGGTCTAATAGATTGATTTTGCACGGGTTCTGGAAAACATTCAATGTAATATCTGTCACATACAGTTGTCGGAATGCAGTTAACAGTGTCATAAAGAAAAGGTGAAGGTTAACCTGTAGGGTATAACTTACCTTAGACTTGCTTGACCCCTAGCTTCGATGGATCTATCACACTCATGACTGAACTCACGTTACGCCTACAAGAGGGAGATACCGAGACAACGATCGCAGTTGACCAAGATGTATTTACAATTGGTCGTTTGCCGGAATGTAATTTGTACTTACCTTTTGGTGGAGTATCCCGCAACCATGCTCGGCTGGTAAAAACGGCTGATGGTGTGTGGACTATTGAGGATCTGGGCAGCAAAAACGGGACGCAAGTCAATAAATATCTGGTTAACTATCCTCAAGAGTTACATCACGGCGATATCGTTTGGCTGGGCAATGTCAGCCTGATAGTGCTGCTCACAACCCCTGTTTCTCAACCGACACCAGAGTATTCCGGAATTTTGGACATTAATGAGCAAAGAACAATCCTTCATAATGTCGAACAATTACAACAGCAATGGATTGCAGCTGATAGTAAAGATGGCAACATCAGCAATAAGGACAAAACTATTGCCCGTCTCAAAGATTTAGTGGACATAGCGAAAAATCTTTGTGCAGCCGCATCTATAGAAGAGATTTTTTCTCAGGTGCAGCAAGTAGTTTTTCGTTATCTTGATAGTATCGATCGCTTGGCATTATTAATTGATGTCAATGGTTGCGGCCAGTTAGAATTAATGAATGCTGCTACTAGAAATGTTTCCCAACAGAAACATCTCCCCTCTGATGGTAGTTGGATTAGTCGTAGTATCTGTCAAAAAGTCTTTGACGAAAAAGTAGTCATTCAAACAGGTGATACTCATCAGGATGAACGGTTTGCTAGCGAACAGAGTATTTTGGTCAAAGGCATTCGTAGCGCGATGGCAGTGCCTTTATGGGATGAAAATAAAGTTGTGGGCGTATTGTATGCCGATGCCAATTTTTCTTCTTATCATTGGGCAAATGAAGGTGAAGAAGAATTGAGCTTTTTTTCAGCTTTAGCAAACCTTGTAGCTTCTAGCGTGCAGCGTTGGTTATTAGTAGAAAAACTCAAAACGGAAGAGATGATTCGTCACCGACTAGAACGCTATCATTCTCCAGCAGTTGTACAACAGTTGATATCTGTAGGCGGATTACCAGGTGGTCGTTTAGCTCCCGCCGAGAGCGAAATCAGTATTTTGTTTGCGGATTTAGTGGGCTTTACGGCGATTTCTGAAAGGTTAACACCAACTGCGATCGCTCAACTATTAAATAATTTATTTGAAGAAATGCTAAAAGAAGTGTTTGGTTGCGGCGGCACTTTAGATAAATATATTGGCGATTGTATTATGGCATTTTTTGGCGCTCCAGAACCGCAAGCAGATCATGCCGAGCGCGCTGTTACTGCTGCCAAGGGAATGCTCACTCGTCTGGAACATCTGAATGCCAATGGTTTTTGGCACGAACCCCTGCAATTACGTATTGCGATTAATAGCGGTAAAGCTGTGGTGGGAGATGTCGGTAGTTCCCAAAGGGTAGACTATACAGCATTAGGCGCTACAATTAATCTTGCTGCTCGGATGGAAGCAGTTTGTCCCCCTAGTGAATGCGTGATTAGTGAAGCCACCCATAAAATGCTTTCAGAACCCTCAGACTTCCAAGAAATGGGAGATTATCGTTTCAAAGGTATTGAGCGATTAGTTAAGGTTTATCAGACAAAATTGCAACCAGTGCCAACAATAATTGCTCCAATCATTAATTTTTAGGGATTGGCATGGGCTTTGAGGTCTAGATTCTGTAATCCATCTAGTGATATTCCTATATATGGCAGTATGTCACTAAGTGACATACTCCTATAAAGATGAATGGGGAATGCTAGCAATTACGAATTACGAATTACGAATTACGAATTACGAATTACGAATTACGAATTA